>JAAUQQ010000393.1 GCA_012032745.1 Synechococcales cyanobacterium RM1_1_8 | reverse complement strand
GCTTCTGCGCCGAAGCCTTTGGACTGCCCTACGACTTCAATAGCCCGAATGATGGAGGCCGCGTCGAACCCTTTAGCGGCTTTTACCATCCCGGCGCACCCAAACCGAAAAAAGGCCAGGCTAAACCCGCCCAGTCCACCAGCATCACCAGCCGCCTCCTCACCCGCGTCAGCATCAACCGCAGCCGCGCCACCGCCGAAGATGCCATGCTCTATGCCCTGGAAGTGCTGGATGAAACCCAGGGCAAGATTCAACCTGGTAAACAGCCAACCCAAACGCAATTCAACAGCAGCATCGAAGTTGCCAACGACAAGCTCGCCAAAGACCTCACCGCCTACATCAATGCCCAGCGATTTCGCCTCGGCGGTAGCGGCTCGCGGGGCCTCGGCAAAGCTCACATTAAAGCCAGCAGTAACACCAGCAAAAGCAGCGTTAGCCAACGCATCGACAGCTTCAACAAACAGCTCCACAAGCGTTGGCGAGACTGGAATCGCAGCTTCGGCGACCTCGCCCCAGCACTCCCAGAAAACCGAGAATACTTCACCCTTGACCTGCAATCCGATGCCATCTTCACCGAGCGCTGGCGCAGCACCACCGTCCTCACCCCAGCCATGCTGTTAGCCGAAACGGGCATTGCCGACGACAGCCTCCAGCTCGAAGTCGCCCACAGCAGCTACGCCTATACCTCCGGCTGGAACAGCGCCTGGGGCCTGATGAAAGATGTCGATGTCGTTACCAACAAAGGCGGCTGCTACCTCTTCAGCACCGAACAGCCGGAGCTGTGGAAACCCGTTTGGCAGCGGTTGGAAGCTAGGGGGCTGGGCGATCGCACTCCCGAGGGCTTTGGCCAAGTGCTCATCTGCCATCCCTTCCACACCGTCTTCCGGGAAGCGGCGCTTTAGCCAAGCTCCTTGACCCATTTCATCCCCCTCCCCTTCACTGCCAACGTCACCATGCCAGAAACTAGAACAGCTTCCAAGGTCGCACTCAACATTCAACAGGGCATCCTCCAAGCTGAGGATGAGCTTGTTACTCGCATTCAACAGGCACTGGACGATCGCAAATCCTACGGCGACCTAGAACCTGCTCAGTTTCGCAATCTAGTCCGGGTTGCTGGAACAACCGAAAGTGCTGAGGTTGTTAAAAACTTTTTGCGCTATCAAGTCGGTCGTGACCGGAAATGGGGCAGCGGCAAAGGCTCCCTCGCCGAAACCATTATTCAAGACATCGGCAGTCACGGGGTTCAAGGTTCGCTCTGGGCCACAGCTCAAGAGATTGTTGAAGAAGTTCCAGAATCCAGTCAGAACAAAGAGCTCAAGCGAGTCTGGATGGAGCTAATCCGCCGCTACCTGGGCTACGGAGCCCGCCACTTGATCTATCTCAATAAGGGCCAGGGCAATGAGCCAGAAGCCAAGACCAATCCGCCCAAGTCATCTCAGTCCAACAAGATTAAGCCCCTCTCAGGCCCCAAGAAATAATCGCCCCCCTGTCTTTGCCTATTTCTTCTAGCCCTTTCTAATGCTTTTCTGCCCCTATGTTTGACACCTTCAAAAATCGCCTCGAAATCAGCGGCGTTCTCACCACCATCACCGCCCTTCGCATCAGCGCAGGCCGCTCCACTGAGCCCATAGACAGCGATCTACCAGTCATTAAAGATGCGGTGGGTTACCCCTTTATTCCGGGGAGCAGCTTTAAAGGAGCCATGCGATCGCGCCTCGAAGCCTTCCTGCGCGGCATTGACCCCAACCTGGCTGCAAACCCCGCCAACGAAGATGAATGGTCCATCACCGCTGATCGCATCAATACCCTCAAAACGGAACCAGGTAAAAGCGATGCCCAGCTAACTCAAGAGATTCTCGACGAAACCGACTTTGTCTCCAAACTCTTCGGCTCCCCCTGGCTCGCAGGCAAACTGCAAATCCAAGACCTCGCCGTAGACCCCGACTGCTGGTTCGGCCAATACCAAGAGCGCGATGGCGTCTCCATCGATCGCGACACCGAAACCGCCGCCAATGCCAAACTCTACGACTTCCAAGTGGTCCCCGCTGCGACGGAGTTTAAGTTTCGAGCGATCGTCGAAAACGCTGACGATGCAGAGCTAGGGCTGTTACTGCTGGGCCTCCATCAGTTTGAAACCCAACAAATTCCCCTCGGCGGCGGTCGCTCCCGTGGCCTCGGTGTGGTGGAGCTGGAAATTAACCGCTGGCAATGGACCGATGGCAGCAGCCCAGAGTTGCTGATGCAGTATCTGGAGCAGCAGATCGGCTCAGCGCCCAAGGCCGACGCAACTGCACAACTGGATTCAGAGCTAAGAGAGCGCTGGAGCACAGCCCTCCTCAATGGCCTTCGTGACGACAAGCCCAAACTCCGCTCGGCCAGCAAGACCACCGCCACGGCTAATCCATAGGAGACCTCCCATGCACAAACGCTACGTCAATCACTGCGCGATCGAACTCACGATTATTCCCCGTGGTCCCATCCTGATCAAAGCCAGCGACGAAGGTGCTGATCCAACTAAACCGAATATGGAATTTGTCGAAACCATCCATGCAGGCGGTCGCTCCATCTACCTGCCCGGCAGCTCCCTCAAAGGGGCCATCCGCGCCCATGCCGAGCGCATCGTCCGCACCGTCGGCAGCGATACACGCCCCAGCGACCCCAGCCAGCTCTGGGCCAGTGACCCGCTCAAGTTGGATTACGCACACCTGAGAGAGGGCGATAAGCCGAAGCCTGGCCCAGAGGTCTACCGGCTCTCTTCCTTCACCGACCAACTCTTTGGCAACACCGAAATTGCCAGCCGCCTTCGCATTGAAGATGCCTATCCCAATGCAGAACAGCCTGTGCAGCTGGAAGAACGCAACGGCGTCGCCATTGACCGCGTCTTCGGCTCCGTCGCTGTCGGTCCCTTCAACTTCCAGGTCTGCACCCAGGGCGAATTCAAAACCAAGATCCATCTCAAGAACTTCACCCTGGCCCAGCTAGGCTTGATTGGCCTGGTGCTGCGCGACCTCAACGAAGGCTGGTTTGGCCTCGGCTTTGGCAAATCGCGGGGCCTTGGCACGGTCGAAGTTCGCTTAGATAAAGCCACGGTGCAATATCCTGGCTGCGTTGTTGATGAGGGCAAAATCCAAGCCCTAGGCCGCGACCAGAGCTGGAACCACACCGCGCTGCTGGGGGCTGGAGAATTTTTGGAGCCAGCAGAATGCAGCCGCTACGGCTTCCCCAAACCCGATCAGCAATCCACGCCCGTCGCGGCCAGCGCCATGGACCTTGGCTTTGGCGCTCAATTGGTTTGGGAAGGCAACGGCGAGAGCGGCGTGCCGGATCTCTTTGGTCGAGCCGTTAAGTCCTGGGCCACTGTCATTCCCCAAGGAGCCGCAGCATGAGCCAAGATAGTCCCAAAACTTACGTCGGAGCTTCGGTCAGGCCACTGTCTGAAACGACACTCAGACAACTGATTCAGCAGCCGAATAGCTATTACTTTTACTTTCTCTGCTGGCCCCATACCACCAGCGGCATCATAACCGAACTTCCCCGAGAACTCAGTCCTGAAGGCCGAATGTTTAATGCTGAGCGCGAGTTGCGCTGGCAACGAAAAGGCAAAGGCGAAAGCGCAGTCTATGACATATTGGCACTCAGCCGGACTGACGATTGGCCTGACAAGCATCAATCTCTCGAATCGCTGAGCGGCAACTGGCAATGTAGCGATCGCCCCGCCGCCCTTTTCCCAAAAACTGAGACGCGCTTTTCAGGTCGAATTCGCTATCCCGGAGTTACCGAAATTGGGGAAGACAAATTCAAAATTGAATTTGGCCAGAGAACAAATTTCAGAAACCCTTTGAAAAAGTTCATTATGGGTTAAATCCGAAACCGCTTGAGCTTTGGCCATAATTATTATCCTAACGAGCCTTCCTCAACCAACCTCTCCATCATCTGTTCCAGGCTGTTAAGAATCCCGCGAACGGTAGGAATAATCGGATGATCGGGGATACTTCTCAATAAATCTTTGATAAACTGATATCAGTCTAGGCAAATCTTTAATTTTGCTTACTCCAATAGTATTCATCGAACGCAACACTGTCTCGGCAATCGGCGGTGTAAAGAATGATGTCTCCGCGTATTCAAGAAACAACTGCTGATAAATCTTAAATGCGGCATCCCAATATTCTCTTCCGGCGTACAACTGCGCCAGCAAACCATAAGCCCTGAATGCAAACGGTTCTTCCTTCTTGTCCATAAGTTGCTGATAAAAATCTTCTGCCTCCACAAAATTTTCATCCT
>JAAUQQ010000024.1 GCA_012032745.1 Synechococcales cyanobacterium RM1_1_8 | reverse complement strand
CCTTGCCCTTCTGCATTTGGGGCGAGAGAGCGCAGAGCTGGCAATCAGGGCGGTCATGCCCAGGCCTGCCAGCAGGTGGGGACCAATCAAACAGCTTGCCGTTGTTTGATGTAGGTGACGGCCATACCGCCAACGCTCCCCGCCACCATCACCGCCAGAACCACCGAGCCCAGCACGTAATGGCGCTGGTTAAGGCGCTTCTTTACCAAGGCGGTTTTCTCTTCACCGGCGTCCATCTGGCGGGTTTGACGCCACTTCCAGCCCAGGTAGCCTGCATAGAGCGTTGTCGCAAACAGCACCCACATCAGCGCGGGGTGAAAGAAGTTCAGGGCAAATTTAAGGTCGTCGGAGAGGAAGGGGGCAACGTCGGCAGCAAAGGTGAGGTGCATGGGAATCGGCTTGGGGAGTGGCGTTCATAAATATTAATTATAGGGAGGTAATCGGCAATGGGTAATAGGCAACTGATCTATCCGTAGGTCCATGGCCGATACCTTAATAATTCCCGCCATTGGACATTTCAGAATTGCCCCCGTAGGGACGAACCGCCGTTCGTCCGGCTCTCCGTCCGGCGTTTCGTCCGGCCAATGCCCCAGCGCCGCCCCGGTTCTTGCAGGAGGCGAATGCAGGCAGCTAATGCAGAAAGTGACGCACCCCAGTCATGACCATGACAATGCCCAGCTCATTTGCTGCGTCGATGGAGTCCTGATCACGCATGGAGCCGCCGGGCTGAACGATCGCCTTAATCCCCGCCGCCGCTGCATTGCGCACCGAGTCATCAAAGGGAAAGAAGCCATCACTGGCCAGCACCGCCCCTTTGGTTCCCTCACCGGCTTGCTCCAGGGCAATCTTGGCGGCTCCCACGCGGTTCATTTGGCCTGCGCCGATGCCCAGGGTGGCGCGGTTATGGGTGACGACGATCGCATTCGATTTCACATGGCGCACGACTTTCCAAGCAAACAGCAGCTCTGACCTCAGGGCAGCGTCAGGCTTGGCCTCGGTGACGATGTTCCAGGCATCGGTGACGGCGACGATGTCATCGGCATCTTGGACGAGGAAGCCGCCTGCGATCGCCTTCACCGTCTCCTTCGGCCCGGTCAAAAGATCCGCCATTTCCAGCACCCGCAGGTTCTTCTTCTTGGTCAGCACCGCCTTAGCTTCCTCGGTGCAGTGGGGCGTGACAATGCATTCCAGGAAGGTTTTCGTCATTTCCTCGGCGGTGGCGGCATCGAGGGGGCGGTTAATGGCAACAATGCCACCAAAGGCGGAGGTGGAGTCGCCCGCATAGGCGGCTTTGTAGGCTTCTACTAAGCTATCTCCGAGGGCAACGCCGCAGGGGTTGTTGTGCTTGAGTACAGCGGCGGCGGCGGGCTGATCGGCTCCGGCGAATTCAGCGATGATCTGGCGGGCGGCTTCCAGGTCTACGAGGTTGTTGTAGCTGAGTTCCTTGCCCTGGAGGATTTTCCCAGCGGCCCAACCACTGCTAGATGCACCGGTTTGGTACCAGGTCGCTTTTTGGTGGGGGTTTTCGCCGTAGCGCAGGGTGCTAACCACGCTGCCTTCCATGGCCCAACTGCTCGAAGCTGACCCATCAGCGTCCTGCTGGCTCAGAGGCTGTTGACTCAAATAACCAACGATCGCCTTGTCGTAAGCCGCCGTGTGCTCAAAGGCAGCCAGGGCATAGCGCTGGCGAGCGGCTTGGGTAGCGCTGCCGCCGTTGTCGGCCAGCTCTGCCAGGTAGTCATCGTACTGGCTGGGCTTGCAGAGGATGGAGACGTACTTGTTGTTCTTGGCTGCGGAGCGGACCATGGTGGGACCGCCGATGTCGATTTTTTCGATCGCTTCGGCCAGGGTCACGCCAGCCTGGGCAACGGTTTGCTCGAAGGGATAAAGGTTGACGACCACGAGGTCGATGGGCTGAATGTCGTTGGCGGATAGGTCAGCTTGGTCAGCAGCTTCGTCGGGGCGGGCGAGGATGCCGCCGTGGATTTTGGGATGGAGGGTTTTGACGCGACCGCCGAGGATTTCCGGGGACTGGGTGTAGTCAGAGACTTTGGTGACAGGGATGCCTGCGGCTTGGAGAGCTTTGGCGGTGCCGCCGCTGCTGATCAGGCTGTAGCCAAAGTCGTCAACCAAGCGTTGGGCGAAGGCTTCGAGCCCGGTTTTGTCTGAAACGCTCAGTAGTGCAAGCTTTGCCATGGGGTTGGAGTCTCCTAACGCGCATTCTTTGAATCTTGGCGAATGCCAATTCGGGCGGCCATAGATTATGGGGCAGCGCCGTTATTCAGCATAGAAGGTTGTGGGCCGGGTCAAGAACGGCATTGAACAGGCAGATTCTCCTGTTCATTACTAAACTAGACCTATGCTGAATGCTGGCGTTTTGACATTTCGCGAGTTTGCGATGCGGGAGCAATTGCCTCTGGCCGAGATTCAGGCGGAGGTGCTTGAGTTTTTGCGCAATCGCGATGATGTGGTGGTCTTCGGAGCCCAAGCGGTCAACGCCTGGGTGGATGAGCCCCGGATGACGCAGAACATTGACCTGCTTGCTTTGGAAGCCGGTGAGCTAGCCGAGGAAATTCGCTCCCATCTCAATCAGCGGTTCGACATTGCGGTGCGGGTGCGGGAGGTGAAAACGAAGCTGGGGTATCGGGTCTATCAGATTCAGAAGGCGGGGAATCGTCACCTGGTGGATATTCGGGCGATCGCGGCTTTGCCAATTTCCGAGCGCATTGAACAGGTTTTGGTGATGGCTCCGGTGGAGCTATTGGCCTATAAGGTGATGGCCTATTACCGTCGGCGAGGAAAGCCAAAAGCGGGTACGGATTGGCGAGATATTGCGATGCTGCTGCTGCGGTTTCCTCAGTTTCAGGAGAATCCAGCCTTAGTGGCTGAACGCTTGGAAGCGGCTGAAGCAACGCCAGAGATGATTTCGCTGTGGCATGAGCTGGCGCAGCAGATCATCGAGTCGGTTGATGAAGATGAGGA
Organism: Synechococcales cyanobacterium RM1_1_8; assembly: GCA_012032745.1. Taxonomy (GTDB): domain Bacteria; phylum Cyanobacteriota; class Cyanobacteriia; order PCC-9006; family JAAUQQ01; genus JAAUQQ01. The sequence continues at coordinate 22,009 of JAAUQQ010000024.1, read as the reverse complement.
TTTTTAGACCTGTCTTCTCGCGATCGCAACGCCTTCGAGAAAGGGAGTGTTCACAAACCCTGGGGGCAGGCTCAAACCCCGATTGTTTCGTTGATGTTTAGGGATTTATACAAAAACCTGAAGGCTCTCGCCCTGCTCTCAGGACTTGCTCAACGGTTAAGGCTAAATCCTCAAACTCAGCAGACTTCAAACATTCGCCCTCTCCAAACACCCCCAACTCCCGATAGACCTCACCCTCCAAAACCAACACCACAATAACTCGGTGAGTCGGGTCCACAATCCAATACTCGGAAATACCTCGCGCCGCATATTCCCGCCGCTTCTCCACATAATCGCGGTCATAATTCTCCTCCCCCGGCTCCCCAGGACTCACCACCTCCACCACCAGCCGAGGCGCAGGCATTTCCGGCAAAACAATCGACCGCGCAGAAGCCTCCATCGCCGCCTCCAGCTCCTCCGTCATCACCATCAAATCGGGATAGCGCGTCTTAGCGAATCGACTCGGAACCGCCACTTCTGTTTTAGAAGTAATCAAATAATAAGGAACGCCCAAACTGACAAAATGGATGAGTAGAAAAGTCGCAATCTGAATATTGATTGTGCTTTCCGCCCCCATCTCTACCAAAACCCCATCAATTAACTCGTAGCGCCGATCCGTCCCATCGTCATAGGCCAGATACTCATCCAGGCCCATGCGTTGCTCGATTGCAGTGGTCATGGCGATTCGCTCCGCTAGGCTCCCAAGGAGCAACCCACGGTGAGTTACTCACAGCTCCATCATAGCGATCGTGCAATGTTGTTCATTAATTCTCTTCCACATAGCGAAACCTCGCCCCAGCCCACTGGAGTTTGTCCCGCAGGGTTTGGTAAAACGAATTGGTCTCCCGCAACACAATGAACTTGGCTTTGCAATGGGCCCGGCGAATGTCCACCCGATAGCCTGGCCAAATCGGCGTTGCCAAAACCCCATCCATCCACAGCTTGGTGCTGAAGTCGGGGTCTAGCAGAGGCCGCACCCGCACCGTGGAGCCACAGGGCATGACCAAGGGCCGACTGGACAGACTCAGGGGACAAATCGGCGTCATCACCAGGGCTTCCATGCCGGGGTGAATGATGGGGCCGTTGGCGGAGACGGTGTAGCCTGTGGAGCCCGTGGGGCTGGCGACCAGCAGACCATCGCCATGGTATTGATCAATTTTTTCGCCATCCACCTCCACCTCTAGCACGGAGGTGGCCATGCGGTCTGCGGAGCCCGGCTTGATGGCAAACTCGTTGAGGGCATAGTGCATCCTATCGAACCCCTCGGGCTGAACCCTGCCGTTGCCGGGCAGCGCGCCGGGTAGGGGCTGGAGACTGGCCTGGAGCATCATGCGCTGCTGGATGGCGTAGCGATCGCCCAACAATCGCTGCCAAACTGCTCCAGTGTCTTGGAACAACTCAAAAGGCTCGGTCAAAAAGCCCAGATGTCCCCCCACCTTCACGGCCAAAATGGGAATATCCCGAGGAGCCAAATGCCTTGCTGCCCCCAAGGCAGAGCCATCGCCCCCCAGCACGATCGCCAAGTCAATCGGATCAGTCGCCGAGGCCAAAAACACCGGGTAGGGATTGTCCTTGGAGCCGGTCGGCCCCAGCATGACACGACAGCCCAGGGCCTCTAGCTCGCGCCCACAGCGTATGGCATAGGAGTGACTGGTTTCGTCATCGGCCTTGTAGGCCACGATCGCCTGGTGCAAGTCCACAGGGGGGCAATATCTCCAAGCTTCAGGGGCGATCGCATCAGCCAGCTATCGCTCGCCTACCACTTCAGCAGATTAAATTGCTCCATGTCCACGGTGTCGCGGTTACGGTAAATCGACAGCAAAATTGCCAGGCCCACGGCAGATTCCGCTGCGCCGATGGAAATCACAAACACCGTAAACACCTGGCCCCGAATCACCGCTGCATCCAAATAGTTGGAAAAGGCCATCAGATTGAGATTGACTGCGTTGAGCATCAGCTCAATGGACATCAGCACCCGCACCGCATTGCGGCTGGTGACCAAGCCATAGACACCAATGCAAAACAGAGCGGCGGCGGCCAAGAGAAAATACTGAAGTTGCATGGCAGTCAAAAGACAAGGAAAACAGTGAAATCGGCAAACTGCAAACTCGAAACGGGTCGCGAAGGCCAGTTCAGGGCTGATCCGAAACCTTGCCTGCTGCCACCAGCTCGCGGGGCTTCTCCGGCAGCTTCAGATCCTGCTCCAGCTCGACCAGGCTATCGGGCAGGATATCCCGGCGCGCCAGGACGATCGCCCCCACCAGCGCCATCAACAGCAGCACTGACACCAGCTCAAAGGGCAGCAGAAAATCCGTAAAGAAATGTTCGCCCATGATGTAAATGGCTTCATCCCCCGCCGCCGCTGTTGTGGAGTAGGACCAGGGGGTGGTGATGACCGTTGTGCCCAGCAGCAGGAACAGGCCCCCGCAGACAGCGGCGGTGATGGCTTTGCGGGTCCAGGCATAAGGCAAAGGCGCAAAGTCTTCGCGCTTGTTTACCAACATAATGGCGAACAGAATCAACACATTCACAGCACCCACATAAACCAACACCTGGGCCGCCGCCACAAAGCTGGCATTGAGCAACAGATAGAGCCCTGCCATGGCCATAAACACGCCGCCCAGTAAAAAGGCTGAGTAGACGATATTGGGGCTGAGCACCACCGCCAGGGCGGCACCGAGCATCATCACCGTCAGGACGATGAATGAGATTAGTTGGACGCCTTCGGCCAGATTCACAGGAAATTCCTCAAGGGTGACGGGTGGGGCAAGGGGGATGGGGGGAGAGAGGGGATGGCTGAGCTGTACTTAGATTACGCGATCGCTTCGCTCCAAACTCACGACTCCCCAGACTTCTACTCCCCAGACTTCGAACTCGCAGCTTCCTTCGCCTTCATTTCTGCCTTGAGCGCCTCGGCCAGTTCCTCAGGCCGACGTCCCGGTCGCTGGGAGCCCGCAGGCAGCTCATGGGGATCCATCACCCCCTTGGGCAGGTAGGCAAACTCCCGCAGGGGCGTGACCATGGGATCGTTGGTTAGCTTGTAGGGCAGGCGACCCAGGGCGACGTTGTCGTAGTTGAGGTCGTGGCGATCGTAGGCCGATAGCTCGTATTCCTCGGTCATGGATAGACAGTTGGTCGGGCAATATTCCACACAGTTGCCGCAGAAGATGCAAACGCCAAAATCAATGCTGTAGTTGGCCAGCTCCTTTTTCTTCAGCTCCTTGTTGAACGACCAATCCACCACGGGCAGGTTGATCGGGCAAACCCGCACGCAGACTTCACAGGCGATGCACTTATCAAACTCAAAGTGAATCCGCCCCCGGTAGCGCTCCGAGGGAATCAGCTTTTCGTAGGGATATTGCACGGCAATGGAACGCCGCTGCATGTGATCAAACGTGACCGAGAGGCCCTGGCCGATGTACTTGGCAGCCTGAACGGTCTCCTTGGCGTAGTCGCCGACTTGCTTGAGGAATTTCATCATGGGGGGATACCAGCGCCGATGACAGTGGGGAGAGGGGAGCGGGGCGAGTACGGAGGCGGGGGAGCAAAACGGTGAGGGAGGGCAGCCTAGCCACCAAAGGCAAAGGGCAGGCTGATCTTGAGGCCAGCGGTGACCAGCAGATTGACCAAGGCCACGGGCAGCATGAACTTCCAGCCGAGGTTGAGCAATTGGTCGATGCGGACGCGGGGCACGGTCCAGCGCAGCAAGATGGCGAGGAAGACCAGCAGGTAGGTCTTGAACAGGGTCATCAAAATGCCTGCCGAGGCGGTGATTACCTGGAGAATGGGGTTGCTGTCGGGTTGCCCCAGCCAGCCCGCTAGGCGATCGAGGGGAATGGGAGACTCCCAGCCGCCCAGGTAGAGCACCGACACCATCAGCGCCGAAAGCAGCAGGTTGACGTAGGAGGCGATGTAGAACAGGGCGAACTTCATGCCGGAATATTCCGTTTGGTAGCCCGCCACCAGCTCCTCTTCCGCCTCGGGCAAGTCGAAGGGCAGGCGCTCACATTCTGCCAGGGCGGCAATCCAGAAAATCGCGAAGCCCACGGGCTGCCGCCAGACGTTCCAGCCGAGGATGCCGTAGCCCGACTGCTGCTGGACGATGTCGATCGTGCTCAGGGAGTTGGACATCATCACCACGGCCAGCACCGCCAGGGCCAGGGGAATTTCGTAGCTGATCGATTGGGCAGCGGCCCGCAGCCCTCCCAACAGGGCGTATTTGTTGTTGGAGGCATAGCCGGACATCAGCAGGCCGATGGGCTGGATGCTGGAGAGGGCAATCCAGAGGAAGATGCCCAGGCCGACATCGGTGATGATCAGGTTTTGGCCGAAGGGCACCACCAGGTAGGAGATGAATACCGGCAGGATCACCAGGATGGGGCCGATGGTAAACAGGGATGAATCGGCCTTGGCCGGGATGATGTCCTCTTTGAAGATCAGCTTGAGGCCATCGACCGCTGCCTGGAGGCTGCCCTGGGGACCGGCATATTCTGGGCCGACGCGCTGCTGGGCTGCTGCGGAGATTTTGCGCTCTAGCCAGACCAACACCAAGAGCCCTACGGTGGCTCCGATGACCATCAAGATCATCGGCAGGGGCATCCAAAATAGCTTGGAGAGACCTGGGGGTAAGCCGAGGTCTTTTAAGGAGTTGATGAAGGTCCCCTGTAGGTCAATTCCAGCGTTCATAGGGTCTGTGGTGAGTCGCGGCAAGGGGTGATTGGACGGTGCAGTCGTCGGGTGCGATCGCCCATGAAGTTCAGTATATCGCTGTCAGGCTGAGGGCAATGGTAATTTCTGCCTATGTCATTGATGTGTTTTGCTGCCTGTTGGCTAGCGCTCGGCCATGGGCTCATAGGCCAGCCCATGGTGGCCGGTATAGATCTGGGTGGGCCGAAAAATGCGGTTTTCACCCAGTTGTTCTTTCCAGTGGGCCAGCCAGCCCCCCAGCCGCGCCACAGCAAAGATCGGTGTGAACAGGTCTGCGGGAATCCCGAGGTGTTGGTAGATCAAGCCGGAGTAAAAGTCCACATTGGGGTAGATGCCTTTGCCGCCGAGACGATCGCTCACCGTTTCTTCTAGCTTGATGGCGAGATCGTAGAAGCGATCGCCCCCCTGTTTCTCGAACAGTTCACAGGCCAGCTTCTGCAAGATCACCGCCCGAGGATCCTTGACCTTGTAAACGCGGTGGCCAAAGCCCATGATTTTTTGGCGGTTGGCAATGCATTGATCTACGTAGGCTTCGATGCGATCGGCGGTGCCGATGTATTCGAGCATCTCCAGCACCTCTTCATTGGCCCCGCCATGGAGCGGCCCGGCTAGTGTTCCCACCGCCGAAGCCACGACGCCGTAGGGATCGGTCAAGGTCGAGGCCGTCACCCGCGCCGAGAAGGTGGAAGCATTGATGGTGTGTTCGGCATGGAGGATCAAACAGGCATCAAAAATCCGCGCCGCTTCAATACTGGGTTCTTCCTCATTGAGCATGTAGAGAAAATTGGCGGCATAGCTCAGGTCATCGCGGGGCATGACCCAATCGTGGCCCTTGCGCATCAGGCTGAAGGTGGCCACCATGGTGGGCATCTTGGCCAGCAGGCGCACCACCGCTGCGCGGATATATTCCGGATCATCCAGGGCGCGGCGGGAGTAGAACAGGCCCAGGGCAGCGGCGCAGGACTGCAAGGCATCCATGGGATGGCCCCGCTCGGGAAAGCATTTCATCATGTCGCGGATGCGATATTTCAGCCGCCGATGGTGGCGCACTTCCGATTCGAAGTCATCCAGTTCCGTTTGAGTGGGTAGGGTTCCCCAGATCAGCAGATAGCAGACCTCCACGAAGCTGCTGTTCTCGGCCAGGGCTTCCACGGGAATGCCGCGATATTCCAAGAGCCCGAGCTGGCCATCCACATGGCTAATTTTGGATTGAACGGCGGGCACGCCTTCTAGTCCAGGTTTGAAAGGGACGTCTGGCATAGGGTTTTGAACTGGATTTTGAGCTGGGTTTTGGACCGGCACTTCCCCGACTTGCATAAAGGCTTTCCTGGGCGATTTTTCCTGGGTGATGAATGGATCTTGGGTGATCCCGATTATGCTCTTAAACCTTAGCTTGAACCGTGCTTCTGGCCCAGCCCTGGCGAAGACGCTGCCGGCTCGTGGCCGATCGCTAGCTGGCGATTGCAGGCGAACGATCGCGAGCTGCCGATCGCCCCTAGCTCACAGCAGCAGCCGGGGGGGCGCGAGCCAGAAGAGCTGGCTTGTCCCCAGGGGCGATCGCACCTCCGGCCAGGACAGCAGCTCGAAGGGCGGCAGGGATAGGCCGACAATGCCTGCTTTTTTGATACTCAAGTGGCCCCGAATTTCTCCGAAGATCAACTGCTCGGCCCAATCTCCCCAGTTGGGCTCATGGCCCACCAGGGCCAGGCGGCAGTCCTGGATCTGGGCGGGGGGCCAGGCTGACAGCCAATTCAGCCAGGGTTCAATCGGGCGATCGGGCTCCAGCAGTTCTGAGGTTTCCAGGGTCTCGCCCAGGCCCGCTTCGATCAGGATTTGGGCGGTTTGACTGGCTCGGCAGAAGGGACTGGTGAGGATCCAATCAAACTGGAGGCCGAGGGTTTGGAGGCGCTGGGCGACCTGCTGGGTGCGGGCGATGCCTTTGTCGGTGAGGGGGCGATCGCGATCCTCGTCATAGATGCCCCGCTCCACCGCGATACCATGGCGAATCAAGTACAGTTCCATGTTTGATTGGCGTTATTTGGCGTTGATGGGCTGCTGTCTATTTTTAACTGAAACCGTGACTGTAACTGAAACCGTGGCTGTGGCTGAAACGGTTAAAAGATCTGGCCTGACCCAAGCCTCTCCAAGCCGCTCCCCTGCCCAGCCGACAGATCTACACTAGAAGCGCCCCCGCTCCCTCCCTATTCTGAATGACCTCTGCGATGACCTCTGCGGCAACGACGGCCTACTTGCTGATCACCCATGGCAGCCGAGACCCCCGCTCCCAGCTCGGGGCCCAGGCCTTGGTGCGGCAGTTGCAGGCGGGACTGGAGCAGCGAGGGGCTGGACAGATTGCGGCGATCGCCCATGCCAGCCTAGAGCTAGGCCCCGCCCCCCTCCACCGCCAGATCGAACAATTTGCCCACCAGGTCGCCCCCCTGGGCGTCACCAGCCTCAAGCTGCTGCCGCTGTTCCTGCTGCCCGGTGTCCATGTCTGTGAAGATCTGCCCGCTGAGATTGCCCAGGCCCAGGCCAAGACGGCGGTCTCCCTTTTGCTGTTGCCCCACCTGGGAGCCGAGGGGGCGTTGTTGCCGGTGTTGAAGGCTCAACAGGCCTGGCTGGCATCCCAGCTCCAAGCCAAAGCCCCGGCCCTTTCCCCCAACCCATCGCCGATAAATTGGGTTCTCCTCGCCCATGGCAGCCGTCGGCCCGGTGCCCAGGGGGCGATCGCCCAACTGGCCCAAACCCTGGGGGCCAGCCCTGCCTATTGGGTGGGTGCCCCCAGCCTCGCCGATTGCATCCTGGCCCTCCAGGGTCCGGCAGGAGCGGGAACGTCCGTTGGGCTGCTGTCCTATTTCTTTTTTGAGGGCGGGATTCTCGATCGCCTCCAAGCCCAGTTGGATGAACTTGGCCTGCCCCCCCACCGCGTTCTGCTCTCGCCGCCCCTGGGCAATTTCCCTGAATTTTCTGTGGCTGTCCTAGCGCACTTGCATTAATTTTGATCCAGGATATCGAAAGATAAAAAATCGGGATTTTCTCGATTAAAAGTTTGAATAAAAAATTTGAATAAATAGAGAGAAAAGAGTTAGTCAAAATCCTGCTCTCTTCGGATTGAATCTGACTTGAGGCTGAAGGAAAAGTAACACTTTATATAAACTCGAATCTCCCATGAAGTTTGAGACAAATTATACCAATAAATTGAATTCAGTCAGAGAAATACTTAAATATATTCATGTAGATGCGGCCTTAAATTCGGCGTTGAATTCGGCCTTAAATTCGGTATTGAATGTGTCTCCTCTTGGGGGCCTCCCCTCAGCGTCTCCGGGAAAAATTTGCGGAAATCTTCCCAGCACCAGGGAAGAAATTCCCCACCGCTAGAACCATTCAGCCTCAAAGTTTCGCGCCGGGTGAGCGACAATCCGGAAAATCTACAGCCCAAAAAACAGCCCAGAAAAAATCCCAATCCATGCAGCTTCTCTGCCGGGATATGGGAAGGATAGGAAACGAAGACTGTGAGCTATTTCCCTTTGCTCGGTTGGTCCGACGCTGCTCGCTAGGGCGCAGCGCCACCAGCCAAAAAGGAGTCAGGAACGGGGCTCGAACCAAGCCCGCTCGGCCAATGGATGGCAAGGTCCGGACTGTTTTTCAGCCGCCTTTCCAATCTTTGACCCCATGCATTTATCTTTCATCACATCGGCCAGGGCCGGGGCTGCTCGCTGCCCCGGTGCTGCTGGGGAATAGCTTCGCAACCGCTGTTGTGGAGTAATTAATCGCGCGATGAACCGCCTCTTTGCGATCGCCACTCGCCATCTCAAGCCACTGTTAGGGCTCAATTTACTGCTGTTCGCAGGATTGGCCTATGCCATCCAGACCCGTCCCACCAGTTGGCAAGCCAATGCCAAGCTGATTGTCCCCTCCACGTCGGGCTCCTTGGATGTGAGCTTGGGCAAGCTGGGCCAATTGCGCGGTTCGGAGCTGGAGGTTTCGCCCCAGCTCAATCCCCTGACCATGATGTCTTCGATCTTGCTCAGCGATGACATGATGACGGAGCTGTGGAAGCAGGATCCTGAAGTGGCCAACTTTCCCACGGTGGAAGCCTATGCCCAGTTGTTCACGGTCTCCCCTGAGGAGGGCACCACGATTTTGACCCTGGGGGTGGGGGGCGATCAACCGGCCCTGGCAGAGGAACGCCTGGCGCGGCTGATCAAGCGATTTCGCGATCGCCTCAACAATCTACGCCAGTCCGAAGCGGGCGAGCGCTCCAGCTTGACCAAAACCGAAGCAGCAGCGGCCAAGGCCCGCCTCGTTGAGCTCCAAGCCCAGGTAGCAGCCTTTCAACAGTCTTCCGGGTTGATCAGCAGCGAAACCCAAACCCGCACCCTGGTCGAATCCCTCAGCCAGCTCAAGAGCCGCTACACCGATGTACGCGCGGCCCAGCTCTCCAGCGAAGCCCAGCTTGCCACCCTGCAACAGCGCCTCGACCTGACCCCGGCGGAGGCGGTCCAGTCCCTGGCCCTGGGCGAAGATGAGACCTACAAGTTTCTGCGCCAGCAGATCGTCCAGCTCGATGTGGAAATCGCCGCTGCCAGCAGTCTCTATGTCGATGACCACCCCCAGGTGGCCCTATTGGTCTCCGAGCGGGAGAAGCTGCGGACCCAGGAAGCGGCCCAGCGAACCCGCACCGCCGGGGCCGATGTGCAACGGCCTGAGGCTGGGCCTCGCTCGGGCGAGTTGATGCAGCAACTTCTGTTGGCGGAGGGGTCCGCCAAGGCCTACCAGCAGGAAGCCACAGAATTGCAAAAGCAGATCCAGCGCATTGAGCAGCGGCTCCAGTCCCTGCCCGCCCAGCAGGCCAAACTCGATAGCCTCCAGCGGGACTATGAAAACGCTGAAAGCATCTACAACGGCCTGGTGGCCAAGGCCCAGGAGAGCAATCTCAATGCCTTCAGCGCCTACCCCAGCGTTCAGATTCTCGATCAGCCCAACGTCAGCGCCCAGCCCCTTGGCCCCAAGTTGAGCTTTATGGTGTTGGGCGCGCTGCTGGCTTCGGCCTTGGGCAGCTTGGCCCTGGTGCTGCTGCTAGAAAGCCGCAATCCCCTGCTCAGCCCCGCCGATGTCTTTGCCGCAGACCTGCCGGTGTTGGGCGCTGTGCCCCTGCTCACCACTGAGGCCCAACTGCTCCAGAGTCTTCAGCCGCCCCACCTGGCCTTTCAGCGCCTGGCTTCGGCGATCAGCATGATGGAGCTGTCGCGCCGCCGCATTTTGATCAGCAGCGCCATGGGCGGGGAGGGCAAGACGGCGGTCACCGTGGGCCTGGGCCGCGCCTTGGCCGCCCTGGGTTTCCGTGTGTTGCTGGTGGATGGTGACTTCTCCCAGGCTGGGTTGACTCGACAACTCCAGGACAGCGCCGGGGCCTTGAGCCAGACCTCCCAGGTGCTGGGGGCTCCGGTGGCGATCGCCCCCAACCTGGACCTGATGCCCACGGCTCCGGGCCAAGCCAATGCCATGGCCTTCCTGGCAAGGGGAGACTTTGACGCCATGCTGGGCCTGGCGGAGCGGGCCGGTCACTATGACTACCTGCTTGTGGACAGCGCTCCCATGGCCCTGAGCGGGGAGACCTCTTTGATGGGGACGGCGACGGAAAACGTCATGCTGGTGGCCCGTGCGGGCTTCAGCGAGCGGGATCAGGTCTACCGCACCCTAGAGGAGTTTGCCCGCCATCGGGTGCGCCTGTTGGGTCTCATCCTCAACCAGGCGACGGACCCCAAAGCGGCCCCCAAGACTGCCCCCAGGGCCACGCGGGGAGGGGGCTATTCCCCTTCCCAGCCCCAGGAAGCCGGGGCGTTTTGAAGCCTGCTCCCCAGTGTGCTCACCGCTGAGCCCTGCTGCTGCTGTTTTCCTTCCTTGAGTCACGGCTGTTTGCCTACTGCGGTTTAGCTGCCCCCTGAATCCGCTGAATCTGCGATTTTTCGCAACCCAGCTATTTCGAGCGTTTAACTGCCATGCATCAAGGTTCACTCAACTCAGGGAATTTTCCCAATCGCACGGTCCATTTGCTCGGGCGTCGCCTGACCCTGATGACGGTTCCCGCCATTGTCGAGGCCATTGGCGATGCGGTGGAGCGCGATCGCCAGCTCACCATCGGCCACTACAACGTCCATGGCTTCAATCTGTCCATGCAACTGCCCTGGTTCCACAGCTTTTTGCAGTCCACGGATATCGCCCACTGCGATGGCATGGGCATCATCAAGGCCCTGAGTTTCCTCGGCATGGACCTGCCGAAGCAGTATCGGGTCTCCTACAGTTTGCTGATGCCAGCGCTGCTGCGGGAGTGCGATCGCCGGGGCTTCAAACTGTTCTTGCTGGGCTCCAAACCCCAACACCTCTCCGCCGCCCTGGAGAACCTGCGCCAGCAATATCCCAACGGGGAGTTTGTCGGCCAACATGGCTATTTCCCCCGCCATATCCCGCCGCCAATGGCCGCGTGATCGAAGCAATTAATCGGGCCAAACCCGACATTTTGCTGGTGGGCATGGGAATGCCGATCCAGGAAGAGTGGGTGTTACAACATCGCCACCAGCTCGATGTCAATGCCATTTTGGTGGGCGGTGCCATCATCGATCGCCTGGCGGGGGAAGTCTCCGACTGTCCGATGCTACTGTCCAATTTGGGCCTGGAGTGGAGCTATCGCCTGCTGCGTGAACCCCGTCGCCTGGGCGCTCGCTATCTGCTGGGCAACCCCGCCTTTGTCTGTCAAATCCTGCTGGCCAAACTGTTGGGCTTCCACGACAGCCTGGCCGATGAGACGCCTGCGCTGCAAGCCGCCGAGCAGGCCCTGGCCGCCGCCGCCCAGCCCAAGCGCCTGGGTGAATATCTGGTAGAAGCGGGGCTGTTGACGCCCCAACATATTCGCCAAGCCCTGATGGAGCAGCGCCACAGCGGCCTGCGCCTGGGCGAGATCCTCGTGGCCCAGGGCTGTCTGCGCGCAGCCACAGTGGACTTTATGGTGGCCCACAGCGCCCTCCAGCAGGTGCGTCCCCTGGCGGGAGCGGGAGGGGCGGGGCGCGATCGCCCCCTCCTCCCAGGCCAATTTCCCGCAGGCCAATTTCCCGCAGGCCAATTTCCCGCAGGCCAGTTCCCAGCGGGCCAAACCGGCCTCGCCCAGCCCAAGCGCTTGGGGGAATACTTGGTGGAAGCGGGCCTCTCGACGCCCCAGCACATTCACCTCGCCCTGGAGCAGCAGCGCTTCAGCCACCGACGCCTGGGCGAAATCCTGGTGGAACAGGGGGCCGTGCGGGCGGAAACCGTGGAGTTTTTGGTTTCCTATTTGCCTAGCCGAGAGCCGGAAGCGGCCCTGGCCACCCGAGGCAGCTAATCCTGATCGGAGTTGCTCTGTGATACCCGCTTAAGTTGTCATCGATTGAATCGATTTAAATAAGGCCCTGAGATGCAACCGTTACAACCTCCTCGTACAGCAAAGTTTCTGGACCAGTTTAAGCCACCCTCATCCCCCAGCCCCTTCTCCCACAAGGGGAGAAGGGGAGCCGGATCGAAGTCCCTCTCCCCTTGTGGGAGAGGGATTAGGGAGAGGGGGGCACAACTCACGCCCGAGTCTACTAGCCTCGATGCCCCTGCCGATCTTGCCCAAGCGGCTGGTCAAGCGGCTGGTCAAGCGGCTGGCCAAACCACTGGCCAAACCACTGGCCAAACCACTGGCCAAATGACCGGCAGCAGCGCCCAGCCCCAGCCCCAGCCCAGGGTCAGCGTGGTGATTCCGTCCTATAACGTGGCGGGCTATTTGGCCAGGGCCTTAGAGTCGCTCCAGCAACAAACCCTGGAGAACTTCGAGGCGCTGATTGTCGATGATGGCTCCACCGATGGGACCGCAGCGGTGGCCCAGGGGTTTGTGGAGCGCGATCGCCGCTTCCGCCTGCTCTCCCGCGCCAATGCTGGCCTCTCCTCCGCCCGCAACTGGGCCATGGATCAAGCCCGAGCTGACTACATTGCCCTGCTGGATGCGGACGATGCCTACCACCCCGACAAGCTGCGCAGCCATGTGGCCCGGCTGGATCTCGATCCCAGCATCGGCGTGGTCTACAGCGCTTCGCGGATCATGCGCGACGATGGCCGCCTCACTGCCCTGCGCCTCAGCGGCAAGCCCCTCCACTCCGATCCGCTATTTGCCCTGCTGTGCAAAAACTTTGTCGGCCACGGTTCTAACGGGGTGTTTCGCCGCAGCCTGCTGGCCGAGGTGGGCAATTTCGATCCCGCCCTGGCCAGTGCCGAGGACATTGATTTTTGGCTGCGCATCGCCGCCACGGGACGCTGGGGCTTCTACCGCGAGCCCCGCGCCCTCTGCCATTACCGCGTGCGGCCTTCGGGCTTGAGCTACAACCTGGCCTGTATGGAACAGACCTATAGCCAGGTGCTGCAACGGGCAGCGGCCAGGGCGGGCGATCGCGCCCAGCCGATGATGCCCACCGCCTGGGCCTACATGTATCGTTACCTGGCCCGCCTGGCCCTGACCGCCAGAGACTCAGCCCAGGCGGAAGCCTTTATGGAACGGGCCTGGCGCGCCGATGCTTCGATTTTTTGGCGCGATGGTCGCTCCCTTGCCACGCTGCTGGCGCTCAAGCTGGCTCCCCTGTCCCGGCGCTGGATTGCGGGCACCTTGGGCTGAGCCCGGCCCCACCCGTTCCGGCCCAGCCAGTTCCGGTCCAAAACCAGAATTCGATTCAACCGCGCTGCCCCGTCACCCCTAAGCCCATGAACCGAACTTTAGACCCAGCCCTAACCCCAGGCCCAGATCCGGCGATCGCACCAGATCTAGCCGCCACCCCAGCCGCCACCCCAGCCGTCAGCGTCATCATCCCGACCCTCAACCGACCCGCGCTGCTGCTCGCCGCCGTTCGCAGCGTCTTGGCCCAAACCTTCCCATCCTTGGAAGTGATTGTCGTGGTCGATGGCCCGGACACGGCCACCGCCGCCGCCCTCGCCAGCCTGGAGGATCCGCGCCTGCGGGTGATGGTTCATGCTGAAAACCAGGGCGCAGCCGCCAGCCGCAGCCATGGCCTCGCAGTCGCCAACGGTGATTGGGTGGCCTACCTGGACGATGACGATGTTTGGATGCCCACCAAACTGGAGCAGCAACTGGCGATCGCCACAAATCCCCCCACCGCTGGCCAATCATTAGCTGTCTCTCGGAGGTGCGCTACGACAACCACAGCGAAATTTGGCCCCGCCGCCTGCCCGCTGTCGGTGAACCCATTTCCGAATATTTATTTGTGCGCCATAGCCTCTTCCAAGGCGAGGGCCTGATGCAGACTTCGACTTTGCTGGTGCCCCGCGCCCTCCACCTCGCTGTGCCCCTCAGCCAGGCGGGGAGCAAACATGATGATTGGGACTGGATCCTGCGATTGGCCGAGTATCCCGGCACCAGCTTTGAAATGGTGGCCGAACCCCTGGCCAGTTGGAATTTGCAAACCAGCCACAGCCACATCAGCAGCGCCGATAGCAACCACTGGCGCAGCTCCCGCGATTGGATTCGCAGCCATGGCGATCGCGTCACCCCCTTGGCCTATGCCTCCTTCCTGCTGGCCGAAGTCGCCGCTCGGGCCGCCGCCGCCCGCGATTGGTCCGCCTTTTGGCCCCTGCTGGCCGAAGCCACCACCCAGGGCAAACCCACGTTCAAAATGGTCGCCCTGTACCTGGGCATGTGGCTTTTGCCCAGCCAACAGCGCCAGCGCCTGCGGGTGTGGGTCCAGCAACTGCTCCGCCGCCTGCCCCCAAGCTCCTGCCCCAGCGATCCTGCCCCAGCGGCTCCCCAACCCTAAACCATGACCCAAGCATCTCTGCTGAAAAGTGGCTTCTGGTCCACCTATGGAGCTTTCGCTGCCCGAGGCCTGGCCCTGGTCAGCAACCTGATTTTGGCCCGACTGCTGCTGCCGGTTGACTATGGCGTGATCGGTGTGGCCTATATCTTTTGGGCCTTTGCCAACCTGTTCACCCAGGGCACAATCGACAGCTTTGTGGTCTACCACGGGATTGGCGATCGCCGCGCCCTCAACACCGCCTACAGCGTCAGTTGGATCCTCGGCGGCGGCCTGGCCCTCGGCCTGCTGGTCACCTCCCCGCTGATTGCCAAGTTCTTTGCCATGCCCGCCCTGACCGGGGTGCTGTCCCTCTATTCGATCAACCTGCTGCTGTCGTTCCTCTACACGTTCTACACGGGGATTTTGCGGGAGCGGATGCAGTACCGCGAAATTGCTCAGATCATGTTGATTGGAGCCCTGGCCAGGGTCGCCCTGGCCACGGTTTCGGCCTGGATGGGCCTGGGCTATTGGTCCTTTGTGATTGGCGACTTGGCCAACTGGATCATTAGCTGTCTGTTGATTCAGCCCCATTTAAAGCTGAAGCTTCAGTTCGCCATGGATCCCAAAAGCCGCAGGGCGATTATGCTTTATTGCCTGGGGGCAGCGGGCTCCAGCCTGGGCTTTTATGTCAATGCTAATTTTGATAGTTTGGTCGTGGGAAAAATCGTCGGCAACCAAGCCCTGGGCTATTACAACTTTGCCTATCAAATCACGATGGCTGCCTCCATTGTCCTGTCCCAGGCCGTGGTTCAGTTGGGCACATCGGTGTTTGCGAAGCAGGAGAGGGGGAGTGATCGCCGCCATGCCCTCCAGCAAGTGATGAATCAACTTTCATGGCTTGCGGCTCCCCTGTTCATCCTGTTGTATTTAGGCATGGATCCCGCCATTATCCAGCAGGTCTTTGGCGAGAAATGGCTGCCCGCCTGCGCCATCATTCCCTGGCTGCTGATCTTCTCCTACTTCCGCCTCCTAACCAGTCCCCTCAATGCCATGCTCTCCGCCACGGGCAACCCCCACATCAATGCGCGGGCCAACTTGGTGATTGCCCCCATCGCCGTGTTGAGCTTTATCATCGGAGCCCAGCACCTGGAGATCATGGGGGTGAGCATTGCGGCGGCCATTGTCCTGGGGGGCCTTTGGACGGGCTATTGGTGGTATCTGGGCTGTCGGCAAATGGACTGGAAAATGTTGCCGTTTATCTTGCCGATGCTGCTCTTTGCAGGTCTCGGGCTTGGGGCTTTAGCCTTGGTCTCGCCCTTGCCGCTGGTCTGGCGATTCCCTGCTTTTTCTCTACTCTATCTGCTGTTTTCTAGCTACTGGTCCCGTGGCTATTTGTTTGGCTACTGGAATGTCGCTAAAACAATGATCAATAAATTTCAGAATTGGCGATCGCCTCAGCAAAATAAAGCTTAGCTTTTCAGACTGGATTGAGTTTATAACTGGGCAGAATAGAAGTGAGAAATGAGGTGAGTTGAGCCCCATATCTTGTAGATGATCTTGTCACTAAATCTTGCCCTTCTATCCTGAATTGAACCCTGGCCCGCCATGCAAGCTTCTGCCCCCTCTGTTCTTCCTGACCCCAGACCTTCCCTTTGGGCGCAGCTCGTTCGCCCCCAAGAGGATTTAGGCGAATTTTCCACCGCCGAATGGGTGTTCTACGGTGCGATTCTGCTCACGCCCCTCTGGTGGCTCAGCGGCCTCCAAAGTCTATTTTTTCCCAGCATCGTTTGGGGGCTGCTGCTGCTCAATTTTCAGCCTGAGAAGCTGCTGCGGGTCTCCCTGCCGATGATGGCTTGGGCCTGGCTCGCCATGGCGCTGACGGCGGCGGGCTGTGCCTTTGCTGGGTTGGCCAGCATTGGCTTTCCGCTCATGAAAACCGCCGCCACGGGCGTAACGCTGTTTAAGGGCTATGGCATGATTTCCGCCGCCATCATTTTGCCCTTTTGGGCAAAGCTGCGGCTGAAGGTGGTGACCCGAGGGGTCTGCTGGCTGTCGTTTATGTACATTGTCGGCATCGTTGTTTTGTTTCTGCTGCTGTTTGCAGGCCTGTGGACCGAGCCCTTTTTTCCGCCCCTGGCCAAGGTCATCCCCGGCGACAAACTGGCATTGCGGGTCAGCCCCGCTGGGTTTCAAGAATTCTTTGGCATTGTCTTTCCCCGCACCTCACTGTTCACCCCAGATCCGCCCATCCCCGGCGTGATTGGCGTCCTCAGTTTTTTTGTCTGCCTGGGCGAATCCCAGACCAGCCTGCGCCGTTTGGGCTGTGCGGGGGCCTTGGTCTCCTTGGTTGTTAGCCAGAGCCGCCTCGCCTGGATCACGTTCCCGGCGGTGCTGCTGGTCAGCCTGGCCTTTCGCAGGATGTCCGTGCGCCAAGGCTCCCTCTGGGGCTCGGCCCTGGTCAATGCTTTGTGCGGTTTTCTGGGGGTGAGTGTCGCCCAGCTCCTGGCCCAGGCGAAGGCGGTGTTTACGGGGGCCAGGGCAGATTCCTCCAAGGATCGGGCCTTGGTGGTGGGCAAAACCCTGGAGGCCTGGCTTGATCAGCCCTGGTTTGGCTGGGGCATTGCCATGGGCTCCGTGCGCTGGCACATCTATGACATTGTGCTGGGCTCGTTTTCCACCTATGCGGGGGTGCTCTATCTCCAGGGTGTTTTTGGCATGGTGGTGTTCTTGACGGCGCTGGCCGCCAGTCTGTTCAACTTTTGGGTTGGGGCGCGGCGCGGCGATCGCGTCTGCCAGCGGGCCTTCGCCACGATCCTGGCCCTCTGCCTGTTGGTGGAGGGGTTGCCCCTGTCTTGGATGTGTGTCTACTACTGGTTTTTCTTTGTTTGGCTCGGGGCGGTACTGGCGGAGCGATCGCCCCAGCGCCCGCTGCCCCGCACCTGGGAGCAGTTACTAGCGCTCCAGTACAGCGCCTAGGTTCGACTATTCCAGAACGGCAGCGGTTCTAACGTTTTGATTGACCCATTCCAGCGGCTTTGATTTACCCGGTTGCGAACCATGCGGCACTTTGCAAGTCTGAATAATCCGTTTTTGCGCTGTGGGGCGATCGCCTATTTCTCCCTCAAGCGCCATTGGTACCAATGGCGCTACCCCAATCTCAGCCTGGCCCCCGGCGTGATGATTCGCGGTCGCTTGAAGATCACGGGGTCGGTGCAGGTGGCGATCGGAGCCCAGTCCCGCCTCGGGAAAAAAGTCGAAATCTTTGGTAGCGGCAAGCTGAGCGTGGGTGAAAATGTCTCTTTGAACGGCTGCTCGGTGGGCTGTCAATCGGAAATTGCGATCGGCAACGACTGCCTAATTTCCGACTGCTACCTGCTCGACACCGACTACCACAACCTGGACCCCCGCCTGCGCCACCTGCCCCCCGGCCCCAAAACCACGGCCCCCATCGTGATCGAAGACAATGTCTGGATCGGGGCCAACTCCACGGTGATGAAAGGCGTTCGGGTGGGCCGAGACAGCGTCATTGGCCTCGGCAGCGTCATCCGCAAATCCGTTCCGGCGGGGGTGGTCGCGATCGGCAATCCCCAGCAGATCGTCAAGCGCTTTGAATACGATGCCTATGGCCAGCGGCTGCCGGAGAGCCCGTCCCTTAGTCCTTCTCCCAGCAGCCTCCCCGCTAGTTTCCAAACCAGCCCCCAGTCTGACTTTGGGCTAGTCCAACATCCCCCGCTGATTCATATAACTCAGTAACCAGTTGGCCAGGGTCGCCCGCCGGGTCAGCCTCGGCACGAGCTGACCCACGGAATAGCCCTGGAACTTGAGCTTTTCTTTGAGCAGTTGCTTATCTGCCTTGGGGATCGATCGCGTCAGTTTGACCGTCGCTGGTCGGCTTTCGATGAACAGCGGTGGCTCCGGATAAACCTCGCCCCAATCGTCCACCGCGCCGCTGGCATCCCAGCGATCGCCCCCCCCGTCATAGCGATAACCCAGGCAATGCCAAACCAGGCGATGAGCTTGGTCATCGTCGAGCTGGTCTTGGCGATCGCCAAATCGTATCCGTCGTCAGCGGCGGCAGGCTAACCATGGCTGAAATCACATCAAAGCTGAATCAAATCAAACGGGAACCCTAGCCCGCAGGCAAGCGCCGAGAACTGCCCGGCGTTGTGCGATAGGGCTCTGCCTCGGGACTATAGCCAATGGGCATGACGGCTTCGGTATTTTCATGGGGACGGGGAATAATCACCCAGGTCTCCAACGTGCCGCCGGGGGTTTTCTCCGCCGCCTCACGCCCCGCCGCCATGGCCGTATTCACTTCCGACACAGCTCCCCGAATATTGACCGTGAAGCGTGCGCTACCCACCCGGATATAACCCACAATCGTCACCCGACCAGCCTTCACCATGGCATCTGCCGCCGCCAAAATTGGGGGGAAGCCCTTCGTCTCCAGGGAACCAACAGCCTCAATCGACATTACAAACTCCTAACGGCTCAAATAATAAACAGGACTGGCTAAACAGGACTGGGCCAACATGATTGCTCCTCCGCGCCAGCAGTCCCTAGGACCGAAACGGCAGCGAGGCTTCGCTAAAGCCCAGCTTGAGCAGATCTACCGTATTGTCCGTTGGATTGGGGACAATGTAGTAATTAATCAGCTCTGCGCCGGGGGTTTCTTCTACCGCCTTGAGACCGGCAGGCATGGACCGCTGTACCTCGGAATTGGGGCCGCGAATCACAATGTAGAAATGGCCGCTCTCGCCCTTATCAAACTCAACCAAGACGATGCGCGCCGCCTTGAGCATGGCATCGGCGGCGGCGAGGGTGCCGGGAAAGCCCAGGATTTGTATCATTCCGACGGCCTCGGACATGGGTGCTGCTCCTTTGGCGGGGACAGGGTTTTGCAGCGCCCAGGATCAAAGCGCGGCATTGGCAAGGGGTAGCCTGCCGGAACCTATTGTAGATTGCAGCGGCAATGTTACTCAAAAGCCTCGCTGCTAGTGGCAGAGCGGCAGCCTGTAAGTCACTCAGCCCTAGGCACTGCTAGGATAAACAATCAGAATCCTGCCCTCGCCAACGCCTACCAGCCCAGGGAAACGCCGTGCCTGCCAACGCTACCGCCCACCCGTCTGCCAACGTCCCCATCCTCACCGTTGATGGCCTCCACGTCGCCTATCCCCGCAGCCGCGATGGCAGCGCCCATGACCCCAGCGCCCCGGACTGGGCCTTGGAAAACATTAGTTTTACTCTGGAGCCGGGCCAGCGCCTCGGCCTGGTGGGGGAGTCGGGCTGCGGCAAGAGCACCCTGGGCCGGGCGATTCTCAAGCTGTTGCCCGAGGCAGTCGCGTGGAGGGCAAGCTCCAGGTGGCGGATTATGCCATTCCAGAGTTGGATGACCAGCAACTGCGTCAGTTTCGCGGTGAGGCGGTGGGGCTAATTTTTCAAGACCCCATGACTCGCCTTGACCCGCTGATGACCATTGGCGACCACTGCGTGGAGACGCTGCAATCCCATCGGCCAGAAATGACGAAGCGCCAGGCGAAGGCGCGATCGCTAGAATGCCTCGCCGCAGTCAAGATCCCCGCCGATCGCCAGAACCAATATCCCCACGAGTTCAGCGGCGGGATGCGGCAGCGGGTGGCGATCGCCCTAGCCCTCCTCCTAAACCCCAAACTCATCGTCGCCGATGAACCCACCACCAGCCTGGATGTGACGGTCTCTGCCCAGATTTTGGATGAGCTGACCCGGCTCTGCACGGAGCGGGACATGGGCTTGGTGATGATTTCCCACGATTTGGCATTGGTTGGAGAATATTGCGATCGCATCGCCGTCATGTACCAGGGCAAGCTGGTCGAGCTGGGCGAAACCAATCAGCTCATTTCCCATCCCCAGCACCCCTACACCCAGACCCTGCTCAACTCCGCCCTACTGCTGCAAAAAAACGCCGTCCAGGAGAATGAAGCGGCTGTTCTGACAGCATCGCAAGGCAGCGCCGCGCCGATCCTGCGACTGGAGATGGTCAAGCAACATTTCACCTTGGGCGGTAACCCCTTCGAAAAACTGTTCGGCAAGGGCAAGGACAACAGCATCAAGGCCGTGGATGGGATTACGTTCGGTATACAACCGGGCGAAACCCTCGGCCTCGTGGGCGAATCGGGCTGCGGCAAGAGCACCCTATCGCGCACGATTCTGCAACTGCTCAAGCCGACCTCAGGCAGCGTCGAATTTTTGGGTGAGAATATCGCCGCCCTGTCCAAGCCCGCCATGCGGCGGCGGCGGCGGGACATCCAAATGATTTTCCAAGATCCCAATGCCTGTCTCAATCCGCTGATGACCATCGGCCAGAGCATTGCCGATCCGCTGTTAATCCATAGGCTGGTGGTCAGTCCGGCGGAGGCGAAACAGAAGGTCGCCCTGATGATGGAGCGGGTGGGCCTGACGCCGCCGGAGAACTTCGCCGATCGCTTCCCCAGTCAGCTCTCCGGTGGCCAACAGCAGCGCGTCGCCATCGCCCGTGCCTTGATCACCCGCCCCAAGCTGATCATCTGCGATGAGCCGGTGAGTATGCTCGATGCCACGGTCCAGGCCCAGGTGCTGGAGCTGATGTTGGAGCTGAAGCGGGAGTTTGAGTTGACCTATTTATTTATTACCCATGATCTGTGGGTGGCGCGGTTCTTTTGCGATCGCATTGCGGTGATGAACGGTGGCAAAATCGTTGAAATCGGCCCGACCCAGCAGCTCTTTGAAGCCCCCCAGCATCCCTACACCCAGCAGTTGCTCGGCGCTGCGCCCCTGCTGGCGCGGACGGCTTAACCAAAATTCTTGCTCCCAAGCGCCCCAGGTTGCGGCTAAAGTCCACACTGGCCTCTCGGGCATGGAGACCTAGCTAGAGGAACAGGTGCTGCACTTGCATCACGATGCAGCGAATGCTAAAATTTCACCCAGTGATGCAGGTGCGCAAATGACTGAGAAACAACTGGCTGAGAAACAACCGGCAAAAAGCCGCCGCATTAGTGTCGATGTCAGCGGCATTGAGAAAGACCTAGAGGAATTCGCTGAGTTGGCTGGTATTCCCGCTGATGTGTGGGAGCAGATGCCGGATAGTCAAAAGCTGCTGATTTTGGCGAAGCGTGGGATTCAGGCAACTAAGGATGCTCTGGCTCAGGATGCAGAGCAAGATGGATAGTGAGACGAGGCAGGCGATCAATCAGTTACGCGAGCGAGTTGCTGGTGTAAATGAGTCCTTGGAGATTACGACCGAGGCGCTTGGAGCATTTATGGAAGAATGCACGGGAACGTTTGCCAACATCAATCAGACGCTGCAAATTTTGGTGGATGAATCGAGGTTTAGCCGAAAGCAAGTCATGGATCAAATTAATGAACTACGACAACGGATCGATGAACTGGATTGAGATTCAGCATCAAATTCATGAAATGCGTCGCGAGACTGAAGC
>JAAUQQ010000023.1 GCA_012032745.1 Synechococcales cyanobacterium RM1_1_8 | reverse complement strand
TCTCCCCTCGTGGGAGAGGGATTAGGGAGAGGGGGCCAAACTTACGCCCAAGTCTACCAGTGATTTCCCCCAGTGCTTGGACCCTTCGCGACTGTGGGTACGTGTGCTGGCTGAGCCGGGAAATCCTGGGGCACTATAGTTGCATACCCGGAGGCCACATTTTTGACCACGGGAACTTACGGTGAGAACTGATCAAAGTCAAGACCGTAAAAATGCCAGTAGTTCTGCGGATAGGTTACGCAACTGTCGCAAAAGCCGCAGAAACACTGAGTGATATATTTGCTTCTTTACCCGTTCCCATAGCCATTGTTTTTAACAGCCATCGTTTTTAGCAGCCATTGTCTTTAACAGCCATCGTTTTTAGCAGCAGCCATGTTCTCAACTCAGGTTTCAAACTCTCCCTGGCTCAGCCGCATCGGCCCTGCATCCCCCGCTGCCTTGCCGGGCTTGAAGCTGAGCTTGCAGCAGGCCAGTCAGCTCCTCAAAAGCGTCGAGATTCCCTTCGCGCTGCCCCATGTCATCCGCGACAGTCGCGACCTCCGCAACCTTCCCCTTCACTATCCCTGTCGTCTAACGCCGTCGGGTAGTCCCATGGCTATGACGCCCCCTGCAACCTCGCTGGAACCGGTTGGTCCCGCCGCCCCAACAGGCCCCGACAGGCAAACCGTTCCCAGTGCTGTCAAAAGAACAATTACAGAAGCCACAACCCTGGTCGCCCACAGTCGCCTGGATGCCTTGGCCGCCTGTCAGACGTTAATGAATCGCTCGATTCAGGGCCGCTATCCCGAACATCTGATCGTGGAAGCAGACTGTCAGAATGTGCGTCGGCTGAGTCTGTCGATTTCCTTGGCAGGTCCGGAGCGTCATTTGGCCCTGCGTGGTGCGGAACATCCCGATCAGCCCGGTGAGCCCTTGGAGTGGGAATGCCTCTGCTTGATGGAAGACTATGCGGACCACCATGGTCGCGCCTTGGCCGAGCAGTTGGGGTTTGAGGGCTTGGCCAAGATGGCGATCGCCAATGTCTGTGAAAAGATGTACACCCTGATGATTTGGGTGGAGCTGGAGCAGCTCAGCCTGGATCCCCTGGTGCTGCGATCGGATGGCAGCGTCTTGGCCCTGGGGGGCAGCCTGGAGTTGGCCAGGCTGTCTCCCCTCGCGACACAGCTCCCCAGATCAGGCTGTCCAGTCCCCCCCTCAGTTCGTCCCGCCCCCTCGGCCCGTCCCAAACCCAGCCCTGAAGACGGCTGCCCAGAAACCGACCTGGGAGATTCGCCAGCCAGCGCCAAGCGCCAAGCGCCCATTGTGCTCCCGGTCGCGCCCCCGGTCGCGCCCCCGGTCGCACCCCCGGTCACTGCGCTGGGCGATCGCCCGCTGACCCGCAATCCCCAATCTGGCATCCCAGCCAGCGCTCCCCCAGCCAGCTCCCCAGCAAACTCCCCAGCAAACTCCCCAGCAATCTGCGCTGGCTTCTCCCCCGCCGTCGTCCGGTTGGCCGAGGGAAATATCGCCATTCTCAGCAATGGCTTGGATCGCACCCTGGCTACCCTGGCCCAAGTTCAGCAAGGCGGCGGGCAGACCGCTGCTTTTGTGGCCCTGGCAGAAGATATCGTCCCAGAAGAAGACCTATTCCAGGGGCTGCTGTGCTCGGCGGGTGACCTGGCGATCGCGCCCCTGCGCCAGCAGATTTTGCTTGCCCTTGAAGGGCTGGCGCGGCTGCGGGAGGTCAAGGTGATTTTGATTAATTGGCATGGTCAATCCCAATCTTGCCAAGCGGTGGCTGCGGCGCTGTTGGACTATGCCCAGCAGGGCTACCAGCCCCTGCGCCGCAGGGCCAGGCCGCTGCCGTTGGTGGTGCGCCTGGCGGGCTTGGATGCTGCCCTGGGGCGGCAGCAGTTGGAAGCCGCAGATATCCCCGTGGGAGCTGGGTTGGAGTCTGCGATCGCCCAGGGCATCAGCCTGGCTCGGGCTGTGCGGCAAGGCTGAGCATCCCGTCACTCAAGGCCCATTCCAAGCTTTGATCGCCTCGATGTTTGGCTAACCCCTGTTCCCCAGCTTCCCCCTAACCGCAAGAGGTCGCTTACCCCCAGGGCTGGGCTGGGGCCTTCCCGCTGCCAAAGTCCCCGGCTGCGAATTAAGGTGGGTTCCATGGGCTGAAGATCGCGATCGCCCCCCGTTCCCTAACGCCTTTTTGCCATGCCCTCGGCCGTACCCACGATCGCATCACCCTCTGGAGCCTGCCGCTGCTGACGGGAGTTGTTGCCCTATCAACCCAAAACCTCGCCCAGACGGCACTGTTTAGCGGCGGCTTTCTGTTCAGCGGTTGGATGTTCGGCCCAGACCTGGACATCCACTCCCTGCCCTATAAGCGCTGGGGGCCGCTGCGCTGGATTTGGCTGCCCTACCGCAAGGCCATGGCCCACCGCTCCATGCTCTCCCACGGGCCGCTGTTGGGTACGGTCTTTCGGATTTTGTACTTGGCAACTTGGCTGCTGTTGTTTGTCGCGGTGGGGGTGGTTTGCTGGGCGCAGTTGCAGTCGCCAGAGGACTGGCAAACCCTCGCTTTGGTGCAGATGGAGAAGGGGTTGCAGCGCTTGCAGCAAGAACTCCTGCGGTATCCCCTGGAAGCATTGCTGCTGTTCCTGGGATTGGAAGCGGGGGCCATGAGCCATGCCTTGAGCGACTGGGCCGGCAGTGCCTGGAAACGCTGGCGCAGGAAGCGACCGGGGACCACAGCCGCCAAGCGGCGCAAGCGGCAGAATTAGGACTCGATAGGATGGGGGCATGGATTGGAATTCAGCCTGATCTCGCGGTCGAGATGGGGCATAGGATTAGAGGGTGCTGCTAGCGATAACGAGACTTGCCCATGAGCGCTGCTTTTTCCCCTACATTGCCCACCGTTGCGCCTCAGATTCTGACCTCCCTGGAGCGCCTAGTGGCGGTGGTGGGCCAGTTGCGGGATCCCAAGAATGGCTGCCCCTGGGATTTGGCCCAGACGCCCCAGAGCCTGATGCCGTTTGTGATTGAAGAGGCCTATGAGGTGGTGGACGCCCTGGCGCGGGGGAACACCGCAGATATTGCCGAGGAGTTGGGGGATCTGTTGCTCCAAGTGGTGCTTCAGGCCCAGGTGGCCCAGGACCAGGGGCAGTTTGACCTGGCGGCGGTGGCGGATGGGATTAGCGACAAGCTGATTCGCCGCCATCCCCATGTGTTTGGTGATGCCGATGCCAGTGATGCAGAGGCGGTGAAGCGGACTTGGCAGGCGATCAAGGCCCAGGAGCGGGCGGCCAAGGGGTTGGCCCCGGTGGCGGGGCTGAGCGAGCAGTTGGCCAAGGCCGGGCGGACTAATCCGCCGCTAGCGGCTGCGATGGAGATCTCGAAGCAAGCCGGTGGAGCTGGGTTTGAGTGGAATACTGTGGAGGAGGTCTGGGGAAAATTCGAGGAGGAGCTGGGGGAGTTTAGGGAGGCGATCGCCGAATCCGACCAAGCCCAACAACAAGCCGAAATCGGCGATCTCCTCTTCACCGTAGTCAACCTCGCCCGCTGGTACGGCCTTGATCCATCGGCAGCCCTGACCGGCACCAACCGCCGCTTTGTACAGCGGTTTGAGCAAGTGGAAGCCGCCTTGGAAAAGCCGCTCTCAGACTACAGCGTCGAAGAATTGGAAGCATTCTGGCAGGCCGCAAAGCGAAAACTGGCCCAAAACCCACCAAAAGCCCAGTGAACTGACCCATGAACCGTAGGGGCGGGTTTAGCCAAAAACCCACAGCCCCAACCAACAACGCCCGCCCAAAACCCGCCCTGGCCTTGGCTAGCGTAAAATGACCTCTAACCCCGCCCATCCAACGAAGATCCAAGCCCCACCCATGGTCGCGACCCTGCCCTCCAAGACTGCCAAAAAACTAGAGGCTCAGCTCCGGGGCAACGTGGGGCGGGCGATCGCCGATTACCGCATGATCGAGGATGGCGATCGCATCATGGTCTGCCTCTCCGGCGGCAAGGACTCCTACACGATGCTGTCGATGCTGATGTCGCTCCAGCGATCGGCCCCGGTGAAATTTGAGCTGCTGGCGGTGAACCTGGACCAGAAGCAGCCGGGCTTTCCCGAGCATATCCTGCCGGACTATTTTGAATCGGTGGGGGTGCCCTACCGCATCATCGAGCAGGACACCTACAGCACGGTGACCAGCATTATCGAACCGGGAAAAACCATGTGTGGTCTTTGTTCGCGACTGCGGCGGGGAGCGCTCTACCGCGTCGCAGCGGAGGAAGGCGCAACAAAAATTGCCCTGGGCCACCACCGCGATGACATCGTGGAAACGCTGTTTTGAACATGTTCCACGGGGGGCGAATCAAGTCGATGCCGCCCAAGCTGCGCACGGACGATGGTGCCCATGTGGTGATTCGGCCCCTGGCCTACTGTGCGGAGCGGGAAATTGAGCGCTATGCCCGCTACCGCGAGTTTCCGATCATTCCCTGCAATCTCTGCGGGTCTCAAGAGAATTTGCAGCGGGTGAAGATTAAGCAAATGCTCCAGGCTTGGGAGGCGGAGACGCCGGGGCGAATTGACAGCCTGTTTCGCTCAATGCAAAATGTGACGCCATCCCATTTGGCCGATAGTGAGCTGTTTGATTTCGCGGGGTTGTAACAAGGGTTGTAGGTTGGGTTTCGGAAGCCTCAACCCAACCTACGTCGTGAATTCGATCTGAGTAAATTCTCGTTCCTTGGGCCCACAATTTTGCCCTCTTCATGCTTCTGTCCCACCGCTCAGCCAAGACCCACGATTTGAGTTGAGAAACATGTCCTACAGCGAATTCACGCTCCGCAAAATCAAGAAGGATTTTCAGCTCACGATTGTCGAAGGGGGACGCTTTTTGCCCAAGACTGAGCCCGTGGCTGCCAGTCCGATGTTGCAGCAGTATCTGGAGAGCTATCTGCCCTGGGCGATCGCCGTCGGCTCCGAAAAAGCCAAATCTGAAACCATTGTGGCCCCCGTCTTGCTAGAGCTCAAGCGGCTGGTTAACGAGCCCATCAGCATCTTTTCGGGGCGAGACTTCACCGTCGATTCCGCCCTGGGGCTCAGCGGCATCTGTGATTTTTTGATTAGCCGATCAGCGGAACAGCTTGATATCGAGGCTCCGGTTGCTGTCCTGGTGGAAGCGAAAAAGGACAGCCTCAATGTGGGTTTGGGTCAGTGCATTGCTGAGATGATTGCAGCACAACTCTTTAATCAGCAAAACGAAAACGACATTCCTATCATCTACGGTGCGACGACCAGTGGAACGGCTTGGCGATTTTTGAAATTGCAAGGGAAAACAGTCACGATCGATTTAACGGACTACCCCTTGCCCCCGCTGGATGAGCTACTTGGCATACTGTGTTGGGTGGTGGGCCAGGGCTAATTGAGTCATGCCATAGGGGAAGCGGGTTTTGCGATCGCCCCTGGCACAACTCACGCGCCCACAATCCCTCTCCCCAATGCTGAATCCCATGCCAGATCCCATGCCAAACCCCATCAGGCAGCGCTAAACATCAGGATTGATATTCAACACCCGCGTCACCCAATGGCGCAGCGCCGAAGAGGGCAGGCACTGGAACTCCAGCGCCCAGATCTGCTTGAGTTGCTGATACTGCTGAATTGCCCGCGCGGGACGGTTGAGCTTGACATAGACCTGCATCAACAACAAGTGGCAGGTCTCGCAGAGCGGATCAAGCTGAACCGCTTGGCCAGCATAGCTGAGCGCCAGATCGTTCTTGCCTTCGCCCAACAACGCCTGGCCCAGGCGGCACAGGGTCGCGAGGTGGAGATCGCGCAGGCGACCTGCTTCCTGTTCCACCCAGATCGATGTATCGCTGGGCAGCAAATCACCCCCATATTGCTTGAGGGCTTCCTGCCAGTGGAAAATTTTCTTCTGCTGTTGGGCAGTGCGATCGGCATCGCGCAGGTGCTGCTGGAACCGGTCCACATCGGTGGTGCAAAACTGGCTATTCAATTGCAGCCGATCCCCCAGGGCCAGCAGCACCTTGCCCTTCAAGTCAGCCTTGGGCTCAAGCTGACTGCGCAGGGCATTGAGCGACACGCGCAGGCTGTTGCGGCCATCGCTGGGGTGGCTGTCTGGCCAGAGCAGATCAATCAGCTTGGTGCGGCTGTGGGCATTTTGGGGATTGAGGGCAAGGTAGGCCAGCAGGGATGCCGTTTTGCGGGTGCGGAAGTGGCTGATGGTGCTGAAGCGGCTTTCGAGTTTGAGGGTGCCGAGGAGGCGGATGGTCCAGATGGGGTCGGGGTAGGTCATGGCGCTGGACGGTCTGGAGGGAAGCAAGGTATTGGAATCAAGGAACATGGGTTGGAGGGGGGAGGAGGCAAGGGCGGCGGTGGAGGGAATTGGGTCTTGGTGAGGACATTTTTTTATACGTTGCGAGATAGAAGGGTTATTCACAGGGCTGATTCTGGGGGCGATCGCCTCAAAACCAAAACCAAAACCAAAGCCAAGCCACGGGCAAAGCCAGAAATCAGGCTAAATACCAGGCTAAACAACCCTAGAAAGACAAAAATTTGCCCCAGTCCAATTGCTGGGCTGGGGCATCATTTCGAGCTGATGGGTTGTAGGGACAATGTCATGTCCGATGAATTTCAGCAACGAAACTCAGTGATGAGATTTACCTTTCAGATTCATCGCTCAGATTGATCGTTCCGGTTTATCGGTGAAGCTAGGTTCACACTCACAGCTCACTCACCACCGGCTGCGCCTCGATCGCCGTCACCTCACAGCAATCCACAAAATCAGCCTGGGCCAGATCCTCCCGCAGCTTGTAGGTGGCCAACAGCCCCTGCCAATCTTGCTGCAAGGCCGGGTCCGCTGGTTCGGCCTGGCGCAGGCGGGCGATCGCGTTCACCGCATCAAACCAATAGCCTGCTTCGCCATACAACTGGGCCTGCTGCTGGGGAGAAGCCTGGGCCAGTTGAGCCGCCAACTCTGTCTCGGGGCGGTGGCGCTCCACCCAGCCATTTTCCTGTTGCAGCGTCGTTTCCACCCACTCACCGAGTTGACAATTGACTGTGGCCTTCAAGAACCAGCGGTAGCGTTGGCCTTCCTCCAATTCTGGACCCGTCTCGGGCAGGGCCACCTTGACCAAGCCAGCCTCAGCGGGTGGCGCGATCGCCAAGCGGTAGATGTTCTGGTTCGCGGGATCTTGAACCATAAACTCTAGGTTGGCCAGCTCTTCGCCGCTGTAGGGCACATGGAACCAAAAGTCAGGGCGTCCAGCATCGCTAAAACCCCCGGTAATTTGCTCTGGGAAGATCGCATCGGGATTGCCAATTTGCTCCGTGGGAACCAAGGCAGTGACCCGCCGCTGATCACCACAGCTGCGGCTGGCACCACCCTTTTTGGTCACTAAGGTTCCCTGGTTGGGGGGCTTGGGCCGGTTTTGAGCCGAAACAAGGGGAACCCAAGGGCCGAAGCTGAGGACGATCGCCAGGGTGAGACTCTGGCCAAGGCGCAGCCAACGGAGCTGGTGGGTTGAATCAGACTTAGCGTGAACCGGAAATAGACTCATGGATAAAATACCGAATATCAGTTGTTGGTCGTGAATCGTTCCGGGGGGGGAACACAGCCCGCCGCACCAGGCTCGCGCCGCCGCTACCCGCCAGGGCGAGCAGGGCTGGAAACAGCGGCAGGTAGATACCTGTCAAGGTCAGGACGGCCAGGCTGAGCAGATAGATAGAACCGCCCATCACCACCAGGGTTACGACCACCACGGCGGGGCGGCGATCGCCCAGCAGCAGCGTCCCCGCCAAGACCAGCCCCAGCAGGATCGCCCCCTCCACCAGCCAGGGCAGACAGCGCAGCAGGGGCCGCCCATCCAGGACCGCGCTGAGCAGTTGGCTGGTCAGTTGGGCCTGGAGATAGACCCCCGGTATTTCCAGCGGGTTGCCCTCGGCGGTGTGGAAGGGAGTCAGCCAGCGATCGCTGGACCCAGCACCGGTTACGCCGATCAGGACGATCTTTCCCCGCACGGCGGCCTCGCTGAGCTGGCCCGCTAGTGCCTGGTTGAAGCTGATGCGCTGGAAGGCCCGGCTGGGATCTTGGATCAGGCTGCCTGGCGACTGGTGGGCGCGGTAGTTGAGCAGGATCTGGTGACCCTGGACCTGCAATCTGGCAAAGGGGCCATAGTGGGCATAGCTGGAGCTTTGGCCGAACAGGCCCACGCCCAAGCGCCGCAGCCGCTGGTCTCCCCATTGCCAGGTGTGGCGATCGGGATAGCTCAGGGCCAGGTTGTGGCTGGCGAAATATTGATCCGCCAAAATCGTGCTGAGGGCAAAGTCGGTTTGGCAGGGGGAACTGGCTGGGGGCTCGGCGCTGAGCAACTGAATGCGGGCAATGCCATCGATGCTCTTGGGCACATCGCTAAAGCCCACCTGTTGGGGATCCATGGCGGGCGGGGGGGCAATGCCCTGGGCGATCGCCTGGTCCGCATCCTCTCCCTTGCACACCCCCACCAGGCGGCGAGAGTTGGAAAATTGCCCTTGGAGGGCAGCGAGGTTGGTGGCTTCGGGGCGGTAGAGATCGAGGCCGATCGCCGCAGGCTCGAAGCCCTCTAGCAGGGTCAATAGTTGGAGGAGTTGGGGATCCGAGAGCGATCGCTGGTGGGGATCCTGGGCAGTGCGAATGTTTTCTTCGGTGACTTCGATGACCAGGATGCGATCGTCCTCGGGCTCCGAGCCTCGACTGCGCACGAGTTGATCGAACAGGGCCAGTTCCGGGCGCTGGAGCCAGCCCCCCTGGCGCAATCCCAGGAGCGCTAGACCCAGGGCTAAGGCGGTGCCCAGGCGGCGGGGCCAGTCCATACGGCTCGGTGCTGGGCCTGGGTGAGTTCCATGTGCTGGGCTTGGGGCTGTTGGGTTTTGGACTGTTGGGTTTTGGACTGTTGGGTTTTGGGTTGCTGGGTCTGGGACGGCCTGGGCGATCGCTGCCCCTTGACCCGCAACGGCGCTGCCGGGAAGCTCCAGGGCGGAGGCCAGGGCTGGCTGGGCGCTGACTGTCGCGGGCTGGGTCGGAGCCTGCAAGCTTTTCCAAGTGGGGGTTTCCGCCGCTGGATTTTGAAACAGCACCGGCAGCCAAGTCGCCCAGGGAAAATCCGTTTCGAGGCCCAGCAATCGCTCCCGCGCTTCCCGCAGGGCCAAGTGCAACTGCTTGCCCTCGGAAAAGGCCTTGAGGAAAGACTGCACAAAGGCCTGGGCCACCGCATCGGGCACGGGTTCGCGCATGGCGATTAGCTGGGGAATGTGCAGGGGCTCCAGTTCATAGGCCAGGCCCAAGCCATCACAGGAGTTGAACAGGGCGAGCTGGAGGCCGTTGTGGATCGCCCGCCGCAGGCCATAGCGCAGTTCTTCAATCGTCAGGCTCTCCTGGGCGTTGATGCCCAGGTATCCCTGGTGGCCGTCGCTGTGGCTGTGGCCCGCAAAAAACAGAATGTCCCAGGGCTGTTCCCAGAGGTGTTGATCGAGGCTGGGGCGGCTGGGTTCCACCAGGGTGGTGACCGCCGCCTGGGGGAGCTGTTCCAGGAGCTGGCGATCGACCTCGGTGTCAATGTTGCGGCGATCGCCCAAGATCAGCAGCACCCGCACCTGGGCACTCGTGGAACTGGGCCGGGTGATCCGCTCGGGCGCACTGCCAAAAATCACTTCGGTTTTGCCGTAACGCTCGATGAAGTCCCACAGGTGCCAGGGCAGGCGGTGGAGGCGGCGATCGTCGCTGCGCACCATCAGCTCAGCCACATCCTGGGGGTGGAGGGTTTCCCGCAGGCGTTTGTCGATCGCTTGAAAGCTGCGGCTTTCCAGCCAGCGACAGAGCTGCTGCTGGAGTTTTTTCCCCAGGTCGCGACAGGCTGCGAGCTGGGCGAGGCTGCCCATTTCGACGCTGATGGACTCTAGGGTGAGCCGACTGGAGCCCACGCCTTTGCGATAGCTTTCCTGCCACTGGTTGAGCAAAGTAAGCAGCTCAGGGGCGGGGGGGAGCTGGCCCTGGGCTTCGGTCAGTTCAGCGCCCTGGCGATCGCGAATGCTCAGGGTAATGTGAAAGCCCTGCCCCAAGCTTCCCTGAAATTGGAGAGTTGCTCTGGTGGTCATCGGCATCGGAGAGCGAGGGGATCAAGTCTCATTCCAGGCCCAGTTCGGAAGATACGGATGGCTAGAGGTTCGAACGGAGACGATGAGCTAATTAGATTTAGCGTAACGGGCAGGCATTACAAGGCTGTAAAGCTGGATGGAGGTTTGCACAAGCTTGGGCCATGCGACTCCTGAACGGGTCGGCGACAGCGAATTGCACAGCAGCCAAAACCATAGCCAAAACCATAGCCAAAACCATAGTCAGAGACTGGGGGCACTGGGGCCAAGTTCAAATTTCAAAGGATTCCCGCACCGATGCCTCACCGCAGAGCACGGATACATCGAAGCGTTCGCCCGCCGCCGCCCGGAACTGCATCCGAATGGTTTCGGAGCTGGCAGCCTTGGCTTGGCCCAGAATCTCTCCGGTTTCACTCAGCAGGTGCAGTTCGATGTCATCGGGCAGTCTCGGAAAGTCCGGCAGGGGATCCAAGTAGAGCATGACCTGGTGGTCGCCGCTTTCTAGGGGCACCATGGTCACCGACAACGCGACCTCTACCTCCGGGGCCAGCTCCAGGCGCTTGGCGCGGCTGATTTTCTCTCCAACGGATGAATCTGTGACTGCGCGGACCTCTAATCCATCAATGGACCTGGGCTCCAAAGCAGGGGAGTGACCCCTGGAAAAGTCTGGCGAATCTGGGCCGGGGGAGCGGTTGCTGCGGGCAAACTGGGTGGGACCGAGCAGGAGTTCAACGCCCTGCCAGGCGGCATGGATTTCTCCCTGGAGCCAGCTTGAAAGCTTTGTGACCGCAGCGACAGCTTGGCGGCTGGGGGTCGGCTGGAGACCGCAGCGATCGCACCACAACTGCTGACGCCACTGGGGCAAGGCTATCAACGCTCCCCACTGGGCAAAGGGCACCTCCAAGCGCGGCATCACCTGGGCTGGATTGCCCAGACGTTGCAGCAGGCTTTCAGCCTGGGCCGGGCTCAGCTCGGGCAACGGTTCCACCGCCACCTGGGTTTGGTCGGCGCTGTAATTGGCGTAGGTGGGCTCGAAGCTATCCCAGGAAATCAGTTGATTGATGGATAGGTTGTAGCCGCGATCGAAGGCATCGTATTCCCCCTGGGTCTTGAGCTGGCGGTGGGTTGCATAGCCCAAAATGCGGACATAGCTCTCGCAGGGAGAAAGCTGCACAAAGGCATAGTAGTCGCCCTTCCAGCTCGGGATATCCACCCATTCCTGGGGAACAGAACAGTCATCATCCAGGGCTTCCGTGGGAATCACAATCA
This sequence comes from Synechococcales cyanobacterium RM1_1_8, assembly GCA_012032745.1. Lineage (GTDB taxonomy): Bacteria > Cyanobacteriota > Cyanobacteriia > PCC-9006 > JAAUQQ01 > JAAUQQ01. Next base: position 13,809 of record JAAUQQ010000023.1, on the reverse strand, counting down.
AGCGGTGTGCGCCCAGGGCGATCGCGCTGCCCGTCACCACCTCAAAAATTTCTCGCTGCTGCGACTGGCCTAGCCAAGCCACCGCTGGCTGACCATAGTCTAAGCGGATCAAATCCTGGAGCAACGTCGCCGCCAAACCATTGACATAGCTGCGCCAACAGCCCGCTGGGCTGCCCTGGTCGCGGCTCCGATTCCAGACCTGCTGGCGCAAATCCTCGGGGATCTCCAACAGCCAATCGCTGGCGTCCATCAGTAAAGGTTCCGTCGATATTGCCCGCATGGATTGTTCCAGTCCAAATTCAGTATGCATAATGACTTAGAAGCCGCTCAGTCATGGGTCGATTGGCTTAGGTATAGTTCCAGCCAGTCTTCCAACATGTTTGTGACACTTTTCAATTTGTCTGGATCCGAAATCCTATTCACGGGCTGCTCTGACCAAGCTAGCATCGCCTTCTGCAAGTTGCCCCTTGCCCGGCCCGCTCGCCGGGAAACCGTCGCCTGGCTGAGGTTGGTCCGCCGACTGACCTCCATCTGGGAGAGGCGATCGCCATACAGCAGCGCCAACACCCGCTGACTTTCCCCATCGAGCTGACCATAGGCCTGGGCTAAAACCTGGGTCATCTCCGCGAGCTGCTGCTGGCGCTCCCCGTGATCGTCTATCTCCATCAGACTGGTCAGCAAATCCGGATTGTTCCCATCACTGAACAGACAATTTGCGCTCGTGATGCGATCTTGAATTTCCCCCACATCCCCCTCTTCTCCCGCAATACCGCGATTGATGGAATCGATCGAGGGGTAGAGGTAATTGCGCACCCACTGGGCCATTTTGATGAGTCTGTCCTCAACCTGGGCAGCGTCTAAGGCCCCCGCCCCAGGGCTGCACCAACTGCTGCGCCGCTGATTGTAAAAGCCCGCTAGGCTCTGCCAGAGCTCTCCCTCGGGCTTGGGCAACCGAGCCGAGCCCCCCGCATGGACCGGCAGATACAGCTCCTGAAAGCCCAGCAGCAGCGCCAGATAGGGCTGCTGTTGATCGAGACTCAGCCCCAGCGCGGTCAAGACTTGGCCCATTCTTCGCTTACTGGTCTTGCGCAGCAGCGCCCAGGGGGTACAAAAATCGGCCAGCTTGCTCTGGCGCAGAAGGGCCTTGAGCCGCGAGGAGATAAAGATTTGAATAAAACTTTTAACCTGGCTGGAGCGATCGGGCCGAAACTGGCCGAGGGCATCGGGCAGGGCCGCCATGGCCATCTGAAAATAATCCCCGGTGCAATAGCCCGAAGACTGGCCCGGATGCAAACTCACATATTTCTGGGCCACTTCTCGGGCGGCCCAGTAGCAAGGTTCTTGCAGGTAAGCAAACAAATGGGCCTTGGCAACGGAGCTGGGTTGGCTTTGCCACAGCTCGTACCAGTAAAGCGCCCAGCGTTGCTCTGTTTCTACTCCCCCCTCTGCCGCCAGGCCGTCCAGGCTAGAGGAGGCCGCCAGTTCAAGCTGTTTGACCATGCTGAGCTTCAGGCGCGGATCAGCCCGCCAACCCTGAAATTGATCATCCGCAACTTGGGCAAAGGTAGAGAACTGCTCAACTAAGGCTTTTCGGGGACGCATGGGTATATTGGCTTCAGCGTTTATACGTAAACAAGATACAGAGGATGGCTGACGGATTCCCGAATAACTGCACTAATGGGCAATTTTCTGAAATTGGCTGTACTTTTTCGTGCAAACGTTGCTGGCACGCCTCTCGCAGGGGGGGGCTCTCTCCCCACGGGGATTGAAAGCATCTCCGCGATAACACGGTTGGCATGGGGATGATTCTAAGTGGGTTTGTAAGTTTTGGGAACAGCGCAGCCTGCCAAGGGAAAGCCCCAGCTCTCAGCGGGGCAGCGGAGGGCTAGGGCTTTGGTGGGGCTTGGGCGGATCTGGCTACCTCCCGCTGGGGTTAGGGCAACCCCAGCGGGAGGGAATTGAAGCGCAAATTTGCGATCGCCCCGGCTTGATTTGATGGCCCACCCAGGCGGCCAGAATTTTCTCTTTGGCGAGAGCTAATCCTCCGCTTCATCGTCGCTACACTTCACCAAATGGATGTGCTTATAGCCTAACTTGACATCAAACTCATCGCCAGGTTGTAGGCCCATGTTTTTGGTGTAGGCCGAACCAATCAGGATTTGGCCATTCTTTTGGACACCGACCCGGAACGTGGCTTCACGTCCGCGCCGCTGGGATTTGTCAGAGCCTAAATCAAGTCCCCTCGCCTGTAGCAAAGCTTCATAGAACTCGGCTACGTTGATGCGTGTTTCGCCTTTTCGATTGGTTGTCGTGTAGCCGCAGAGGCGAGCAAGCTCTCGGCGGGTCGCATTGGGGGCACTCTCTTTCAGATCTTTGATTTTTTGTAGTAGGGCCTTGCCGGTTAATTGTTCTGCCACAGTTTCACTCTTCTACGAAAACAGAAGGACGATAATTTGCTTGTTGTACCCAAACAAAATAACTAGTACATAGTAGCAAAAGATATTGAATCTATTCAATTTTAGTTTTTCTTGAAAAAATGGGTTTGAGGCAGAAACCAGGTGGTGCGGAGCGTTTTCTGGAATTGGCTAGGCTGGACTTGGGATTTCTTGGGCAGGCTTGGACCAGCTAAGGTCGAGAAGCTCGGGAAATTTTAACTTTGGGTTGGGCGATCGCGGCCCCAATCAACATTTTTCCGGCGGCTTTTCCTCGGTTGAGGCCGCCCGCGCTGGGCCAAACCCTAGGGAGATCGCGATGAATCAGAATGGGAATGGGATGAGAATGGCGGGTTTTAGGTTGGCTGGGCTGGAATTAGACTTCAGTAGCTTTTTGGAGCGGATTTTCTTGAAATTGTCAATTTAGATTACCCCTAGGGGCGATCGCCCCCTGGGCACAGTCAGGGCCTGGGCACAGTCAGGGCCAGTTCGAGGACAGCCTCGGCCTGGAAGACCCCTACTCTCCTGGATGGGCCATCGCTCCTCGTCAGCGGCACCGATCCCCAAACAACATCCAGGGAAATGCCCAGGGAAATGCCCAGGGAAATGCCCAGGAAAACAGCCAGACCTCAAGATGTGTTGGATTCACAACAATTGGAGCGATCGCCTGCGATTGTTTGCTCCAGGGTTTGTCCTAGCCATTGACTTTAATCGATTAACTTCGAGCCATTGACTTCGAGCCATTGACTTCGAGCCATTGACTTCGAGCCATTGACTTTGATCCATTGATGCTTCTCGATTCGCCCTAGCCATTGCCTGGATTTCTAACACTGGGCGCTATCCCTGGACAGCAGACACTGGCTTGTATCCATCGATTTCATCATCTGTTCCCATCATCTGGCCTATGGCTAGCAATAAAAATGTCAATGATCAATCCCATACTCGAAATGCCAGCGATCGAAACACCAAGCCGACTCCCAATCACGGGTGGGGGGGCTACCCCCTAGGCGATGTCTGGGAGACAGGCCTAGGATGCGCCAGCGACATTTCGACAGCCCAGGACTTTGCAGGTTCGGATTTTGCAGATTCCGAATTTGTAAGCCATAACTGTTGCGATCGCCCCCCCCTACTGTCTCGCCAAGCGACCCTAAACCATGGGCCATTCAACCATTGCATCCCCCAGCGGCGCTCGCCAAGCTCCGCACAGCCCTCGCCAAACTGCCCCAGGCCTGCTGCTCCAGGATGTGCCCTTGGGTAGCACGACGGCGATCGCCCACGGTCTGTCCCAGCAGCTCATCCACCAAATGAACCAGCTCCAGCCGGACAGCCTGGTCAGCATCGCCGCCCTCAACGTTCAGCTTGGAGCCGCTGCCTATCCCCTGCTCCAGCCGCCCGCCAGGGCCGCCCTGGCCCGAGCCATCCAGGCCAGGGGCATACCCTTGCAAATTACCTCCGCCTACCGAACCATTGCCCAGCAGCAAATTCTCTACAATGGTCGCCACAGCAATCCCAATCCCGTTGCCCCACCGGGCCAGAGCCTCCACCAAAGCGGCCTCGCCCTCGACATTGAAGACTTCTCCGGCTGGCGTCCCTACCTAGAGGCCCAGGGGTGGCAATGGATGGGCGAGGGGGATCCTCCCCACTTTGACTATGAGGATGGCACCTGTCGGCCCCTGGGCAGCCTGGCGATCCTGGCGTTCCAGCGGCTGTGGAACCACAATATTTCGATGAAGACTGTCTCGAATCGCGCCCTGGGGGATGCTCCGGGGCAGCGCTTAGCAGAAAACGGCCAATATGACAGCGAAACGGAGCGTTGTCTCAATCAGACCCCTGTGGGGGGCTTCCCGCTCATGTCTGGAGCTGGCCAATCCAGTCAGCCCAGCCAATCCAATCAGGCTGGCCAGCCTGGTCAACCTAGCCAGCCCAGAATCCTGCGCCTGGCCCAGCCTTTTCTCCAGGGAGCCGATGTGCTCCAGCTCCAGCGGGGGCTGTTGGCGGTGGGGTTTGGCCAGGTCGAATCGGGGGGGGGAACTGGAGCCAGACGGTATTTTTGGCCCCCAGACGGATCAGGCGGTGCGGCAATTCCAGGCAGCCCAGGGCCTGGCCGTGGATGGGGTGGTGGGCAGTGCCACTTGGGCCCGGCTGGGCCAGCTCCATCGCGCCCGCAGAGAGAATCGGCGAGTTGCGGCGGCCCAGGCCAACCCAGCCCAGCCGGTCAGCTTGGTCGCGCCATTGTCCATCCCACGCAATATCTTGGCCCAGACTGAGCCGACGCTGCGAGCTAAGTCCGCTGGGCCTCTGCCTCTCTAGGAACAGCCGCTGTGGGGACAGGCTGGAGATCTGGCAACAGGCTGGAGATCTGGCAACAGGCTGGAGATCTGGCAACAGGCTGGAGATCTGGCAACAGGCTGGAGATCCAGTAACAGCCGATCTGGCCACAGCCCATCCTCTAAGATTGGGAGACGCCGTTGCCTGCTCCCTTGCTGCTGGACGCCCTATGTCTCTCCCCGCTTCTGCCAGCGCGATCGCCGCCCTCTTGGGCGATCGCCTCCCCACCGCCCCTGGCCTGGTCACCCCCTGGGCCAGCTTGACGGCAGACTACCGGCAGCGCCTCTGCTTTGCCCTGGCTCCCGCAGCCCAGCTCGACGAGTCTGACTATATATTGGAGCCTAGAAATGAAGCGGAGCTGAGTGTGGCGATCGCCCTGGCCCACGACCAGCGCTGGCCCCTGCTGATCTGTGGCAATGGCACCAAGCAGCACTGGGGCCAACCCGTGGCGGGCACCCCCTTGATCCTCAGCACCCGCAGGCTCAACCGCATTCTGGACTATGCCCCGGCGGACCTGACCGTCACCGTGGAAGCGGGCCTCACCCTAGCGGCATTGCAGCAGCAACTTTTGCACGAGGGCCAGCATTTGCCCCTGGATCCGGCCTACCCAGACCAGGCCACCCTGGGGGGCATCGTCGCCACCGCCGATGCGGGCTCCCTGCGCCATCGCTATGGCGGCGTCCGGGACTTGGTCCTCGGCATTCAGTTTGTGCGGGCCGATGGCCAACTGGCCAAGGCTGGGGGCCGCGTGGTCAAAAACGTGGCGGGCTATGACCTGATGAAGCTGTTCACCGGAGCCTATGGCAGCTTGGGCGTGCTCAGCCGCATCACCCTCAAGGTGTTTCCCAGGGCCGAGACCTTGCAGACCGTCCTGTTAACCGGGGGGCTGGAGCCCCTCGCCCAGGCTGCCCAGGCGCTGTCGATTTCCGCCTTGACGCCCATCGCCTTTGACTGGCTCTCTGGCCAGCTTTATCAGGATTCATTAGGCCAAGGCTCGGCTCTGGCGCAGGGGGGAGCGATCGCCCTACGCTTCGGCAGCGTCGCCGCCAGCAACCAGGAACAGTGCGAGGCCGTTCAGAGTTTGGGGCAGCAGCTCGGGCTCGGGATTCAGCGATTGGAGCACCAGCCGGAGCAGGCTTTTTGGCAAGGTCTGGGCCGCCAGTTGGATGGGCTGGAACCGCATAGCTCTGGAGCGGGTGACCTTGGACCAGAGGCACCAGAACCTGGACTGCGCTGCAAACTCGGCCTGCTGCCCCAGCGGATTCCCCAACTGTTGCAGCGGCTCCAGGAACAATCTCCCACAGCGCGCTGTCGCTTCCACCAGGGCAGCGGCTTGGGGGTGCTGGGGGATTCCCCAGGTCGGTTGTTTCGCGATCGCCCCACAATCTGGAATCCCACCCAGCTCCAGCAGTTGCGCCAGCACTGCGAACAGCACAGCGGCTTTCTCACCCTGCTCGCAGCCCCCCCTAACCTCAAACAACAGTTGGACAACTGGGGCTACAAAGGCAACGCCCTGAACGCCATGACCCGTCTACGGCAACAGTTCGACCCCCATGGCATCCTCAATCCTGGGCGCTTTCTGGTGTGAAGTTTGGCCCCGTCCGCCGTCAAGTTGGCAATGTAGCGTTTGCAGCGATGAATCCTCCGCCCCCCCATTCCTCCGATTCCCCTGCCCATTCCCCTTACGATCCCGTTCCCCAGCCCCCGCCGTACGACAACCCCTATCCCCGGCGGCCCCGCCGCCGTCGCCCCTGGCCCCTGCGCCTGGTGATCCAGCTCCTGCGTCTGCTGGTTGCCTGGCTGATGTTGACGATTCTGCTGGTGCTGCCCTGGGCCTACCTGCCCCTGCCCACCACTAGCTTCATGGTGCAAAACGCCTTACAAAACCGTGGCCCCTACCGCTACCGCTGGGCAACCTACGGCGACATTGCTCCCGCCCTGGCCCTGGCGGTGGTGGCCGCTGAAGATCAGCGGTTTCCGAACCACAATGGCTTTGACTTTGATGAAATTAATGCTGCCCTGGAGGACTATCACCAAGGGGGCAGCCTGCGGGGAGCCAGCACGATTTCCCAGCAGGTGGCCAAGAATCTCTATCTCTGGCCGGGGCGCAGCGCCCTGCGCAAGGGCTTGGAGGTCTGGTTCACCTATTGGATCGAGCTGCTCTGGACCAAAGAGCGGATTTTGACGGTCTATTTGAATGTGGCCCAGATGGGCGATCGCAGCTTCGGTGCCGATGCCGCCAGCCGCCAATTCTTCGAAGTCCCACCCCAGGAACTGACCGAAGCCGAGGCTGCCCTGCTGGCCGCCGCCCTGCCCAACCCGGAGATCTATCGCGTGGCTGAGCCCTCGAATGAGATGTATGCCAAGCAGGATTGGATCTTGCAGCAGATGTATCAGCTCGGAGGAACGGGCTACCTGGAGCAGTTGGATCGGGGGAGAATGGCTGATACAGAAGCAGCAGACGAAACCAATGGGAATTGAGCTGCTGGGCTGCTAGGCGGCGTTACTGGAGTAGATGCGATGCACCCCATTGACGTTGGGACGAGATTTCCGTATAGGCATTTTCGGAACGCTGAGGCTAGGCTAGGGGAGCGATGGACTGCGCTTGGAGTTTTGACCGAGGCAGCGCGATTGCAAAGCAAGCTTCCGACGGAAGCGCTCCCATGACCTCCCCTTAGACTCTTCCCAGTCAACCCTCTCCCCCAAGCACCATGGCGATGGAAGTCCGTTCCGATGGCAGCCTACAGCGGCTCCAGCAAAATTTCTTCATCCCGCTCCAGCTCTTGGCCATTCCCTGGGCCGTGGAAATTATCGACCAGGTTTTCTTCAAGGGTCGCCTCGCCTTTGTCGTCGTTCCCCGCTCCCTGATTGGCATTCCTGGCATTTTTCTGTCTGCGATTTCCCATGCTGACTTTGCCCACTTGATTGGCAACAGCATTGGCTTTGCCATCTTTAGCTGGATTATTCTCACCAAAAGCCGCAAGGACTATTGGACAACGCTATTGCTGGGCTGGCTGGGCGGCGGCCTCGCCTGCTGGCTGTTTGGCTTCAGCCCAGCCCATGGCCTCAGCGGCGTGGTCTATACGCTGTTTGGCTATTTGTTGGTGATTGGCTGGCTGGAAAAGCGCTTTATTCCGCTGCTGATGTCGGTGTTTGTGCTGGTCAATTACAGCTATTTCATTTGGGGAACCCTGCCGACCCAGCCCGGCGTGGCCTGGTGGGGACATCTGTATGGCTTTTTGATTGGTATGTTTGCGGCCTATGGCGTCTATCGAGAGCCCGGCCAGGCTTACGTTCAGGATTGATAGACAGCGAGTTGCTTGTGCAATCAATCGGCATCCCCAGGGGTTAACTTTGGCGGCGGCGGGATCTGGGTATAGTCCAAGCGTAGGTCGTACCCCGCCCGCCCATAGACACCACTGACAATGGCTTGGAGATCAACACCTACCCCCCCATGCTCGCCCCGTAGGGGCAGGTTGAAGCTGCTGATTGGCTCTTGCAGATCAAAATCGTAGACCTCTGCACTGGGACGCTGGTTGCTGCGGCTGACCAGCGTTCCATAGGTCTTGAGCATGGCATTTCCCCCCAGGGGCATACCTCGGCCAGCACGGAGTAAATCAATCTCGACCAGGTGCGTTGAGCTGCCCAAGATCGCCTGCCGTTTTTTGAGGTAGGCCGTGCGGCCTTCACCCATGCGCTTGTTTTTGGGGGATAGCACCTCAACGACCGTAATCACTTCATCCGTGGCCAGGTCTCGGACTTCCAGGTAGCGCTCCTTCACCCGTTCGGGCATGGGCACAGAAACGCGCTTCGGTTTCGGGATCGTCAGCGTCGCTGCGACAACTTCATTGGCCGCTGAATCTGGTTTGGCCATCACCGCCGCATCGGGAATGCCGATCAGGACTTCGCCATCGCCATCGTCAGCGTAGGTGCGGGTTTCAATTTCAACGTAGTAGTTGGGGCGCAGGCTGGGGGCAAGGGTGTCAGCGATCGCCACAATCAGCCGGTTGTGAAATGCTGGCCACAGGCGAGGCTGTTCTAAAAAGGGATCCATGCCTGGAAAGGGAGATGGCATCTGTTCTGTGTGAGTGATCTACCTGGATTCATTCTAAGTCCTGGTTTCCCAGGGCGACCCAACTCATGAGGATTTGAGCTTTATGGGCGATCGGCTCGCAGCAAAACCGCTCTATCCTAGAGAAGCCTCCCAGCCGTTCTCTGGCCCAAGCTGTTCCCGATGCAGACCAACGACTCCCCCAACCGTCGCCAAAATCCCGATCATGGCTTCGACAGCCAAAATCCCCCCGATCCCAAAACCATCGATGCCTGCGTCCACTGCGGCTTCTGCCTCTCCACCTGCCCCAGCTACCGCGTCCTGGGCACCGAGATGGACTCCCCCCGAGGGCGCATCTATCTGATGGATGGCATCAACAATGGCGAGATCCCCTTCAGCGATGCCGCCAGCAAGCATTTTGATAGCTGCCTGGGCTGTTTGGCCTGTGTCACCACTTGTCCCTCCGGCGTGCGCTACGACCAGCTCATCGAATCCACCCGCGCCCAGGTGGAGCGCAATCGCCCCCGCCCCACCGCAGAAAAACTGCTGCGCAAGCTGATCTTCAGCCTCTTCCCCTATCCCAACCGGCTGCGGGCACTGATGCGCCCCACCGCTGCCCTCTACCAAAAAACTGGCCTCCAGCGCTGGCTGCGTCGCCTGGCGGTGCTGGAAAAATCTCGCCCCAGCTTGCCGCCCTAGAAGCACTCTTGCCCCAGCAACTGCCGGAGCAAGCCTTTCGGGACAACCTGCCCCAGATTATTCCAGCCCAGGGCAACCCGCGCTACCGCGTGGGAATGCTGCTGGGCTGTGTCCAGCGGCTGTTCAATCCAGCGGTGAATGAGGCCACGGCCAGGGTACTGGCGGCCAACGGCTGCGAAATTGTCATTCCACCCAGCCAGGGCTGCTGCGGGGCTTTGACCCACCACCAGGGCCAGGAGGAACAGACCCGCGAGCTGGCGCGGGCGATGATTGATGCCTTTGAGCCCTATGGACTGGATGCGATCGCCATCAATGCCTCAGGCTGTGGCCACAGCCTCAAGGACTATGGCCACATCTTAAAAGACGACCCGGCCTATGCCGAACGGGCCATCGCCTTTGCCGCCAAGGTCAAAGATGTGCAGGAATTTTTGGCAGAAGTGGGCCTGACGGCCAAGCTGTCGCCCCTGCGGCCAGAGCCCCTGGCGGTGGTCTACCAAGATGCCTGCCACATGCTCCATGGCCAAAAGATCAGTGTTCAACCCAGACAGTTGCTGAAGCAAATTCCGGGGGTGCAGTTGCGCGAGCCGCTGGATGCCGCGCTCTGCTGCGGCAGCTCCGGTATTTACAACATCCTCCAGCCAGAGGTCGCCCAGGAGCTGGGCCAGCAGAAGGTGATGAACCTGACCAACACCGGAGCGGCGCTGATTGCCAGCGCCAATATTGGCTGCTTTGTGCAGATTTCGAAGCATTTGGAGCTAGCGGGCAAGGCTGTGCCGGTGCTCCATCCCATGCAATTGCTGGATCTGTCGATTCGGGGTGAGGAACTGGCGGATTGATGCTAGCGCCCTCGCTGAGGTGAGCGCGCCCTAGTGGCATCCCAGTCTCCAGATACAGTCCCCAGATACAGTCCCCAGATACAGTCTCCAGATACAGTCCCCAGATACAGTCCCCAGTCACAGCCCTAAATGGATTTTCAAGGTCTCCCGCATCACACCCACCGGCACCTCGCGGTCGGTCCAAATGTTCAACGCCGCTGCGCCCTGTTGTACAAGCATCTCTAAGCCATCCAAGGCGATCGCCCCCTGCTCCGCCGCCTCCCGCAAAAACCGCGTTGGATTGGGAACGTAGATCAAGTCATAGGCGATCGCCCCCACCTGCATTTTTCCCATGACCCCACGGTCCACGGGGGAAGTCTCGATGTTTGGACTCATCCCCACCGGCGTCGTATTCACCACCAGCCCCGCCCCCGGCATCAGCTCCCCCAGGGCCTCCCAAGGGTGAACCTGCAAGTTTTTCCCCAAGGCTGACCCCACCCAGCTCCGTTCAAAGGCCGCTAGTTTTTGCGGACTGCGCCCCCACCACATGGACAGCCCCACAGCCCAACTGGGAACAGCCCGCCACCACCGCCCGCGCTGCGCCACCATTGCCCAGGACGATCGCCGCTGTCTGGGACCAATCCCGCCCCAGGGCAATCAGAGGCGATAGAAATCCCGCCACATCGGTATTCGTGCCCACCCAGCCGCTGCCCGTCCAGCGCACCGTATTCACCGCCCCCACGGCCTGGGCCACTTCCGACACCCCATCCAACAGCGGCAAAATCGCCTGCTTGTGGGGGATCGTCAGGTTGAACCCCGCCAGGCCGATCGCCCCAAAGCCCCGCAGCGCGACGGCGAGGTCAGCGGGCTTGATCGGCAGCGCCACATAGACATAGTCCAGGCCCATGCGGGCGATCGCCGCATTGTGCATCAGCGGCGAGAACGAATGGCGCACCGGATCGCCGATAACGGCTAGGAGCTGAGTGGTTCCGGTAATGGCCATGGCAGCGCAGGTCGTCGGTAATGGGTAATCCGTCGTGGGCAACCAGTCACCGGTCCAGACCGAGCCAGTTCCCATGATCTATTACCTACCACCTATTCCCTCCTCCTTACTACCCCAACTCCCCCTCCCTTCTTTCAAAAACCTGCCAAACCCTCTCCCTGCCTACAACCGCCCCCCAATTTGTTCGGTAACCTCCCATTCTTAGGGGAGTCACAGGCTGGGGGATATAGAAGAGACTGATTGCAGATGAAACGTTGTTCAGGCCTCAGCCGCTTGCCTTTGGTGAGCGCGATCGCCTGGACCCCCCAAGGCAAGTAGAGAGAAGCAAGAAGCAGCACCATGGCAAAAGTTGTCGGAATTGATTTAGGAACCACTAACTCCTGCGTCGCAGTGATGGAAGGTGGAAAGCCCACCGTAATCGCCAACGCTGAAGGACTCCGCACAACGCCTTCAGTGGTGGCTTTTGACCCCAAGACCAAGGAGCGCCGCGTCGGCCAGATCGCCAAGCGTCAGGCGGTGATGAACCCCACCAATACGTTCTATTCGGTCAAGCGCTTCATCGGTCGGCGCTTTGATGAGGTCTCCAATGAGACCACTGAGGTGGCCTACAAAGTTGTCAACGATGGCAATAATGTTCGCCTCGACTGCACCGCCGAAGGCAAAAAGTTCGCCCCCGAAGAAATTTCTGCCCAGGTGCTGCGCAAGCTGGCCGATGATGCCAGCAAATACCTCGGTGAGACCGTCACCCAGGCGGTGATCACCGTTCCCGCCTACTTCAACGACTCCCAGCGCCAGGCCACCAAGGATGCAGGCAAGATTGCCGGTCTGGAAGTGCTGCGCATCATCAACGAACCCACCGCTGCTTCCCTCGCCTACGGCCTGGACAAGAAGAGTAACGAAACCATCCTTGTGTTTGACTTGGGTGGCGGCACCTTCGACGTTTCCGTCCTAGAAGTGGGCGATGGCGTGTTTGAGGTGCTCTCTACCTCCGGTGATACCCACTTGGGTGGGGATGACTTTGACAAGGCGATCGTCGATTTCCTCGCCGAAGACTTCAAGCGCAACGAGGGTATCGACCTGCGCAAGGACAGCCAGGCCCTCCAGCGCCTGACCGAAGCCGCTGAAAAAGCCAAGATCGAGCTGTCCAGCCTGACCCAGACCGAAATCAACCTGCCCTTCATCACGGCGACCCAGGATGGCCCCAAGCACCTGGACATGACCATGACTCGGGCACAGTTTGAAGAGCTTTGCTCCAGCCTGATTGATCGCTGCCGCATCCCCGTGGAGCAGGCCCTCAAGGATGCCAAGCTCGACAAGGCCGCCATCGATGAAGTGGTGCTGGTGGGCGGTTCCACCCGCATTCCCGCCGTCAAGGAAGTGGTCAAGAAGGTCTTGGGTAAAGAGCCCAACGAGACCGTCAACCCCGATGAAGTGGTGGCGATCGGGGCTGCCATTCAGGCCGGTGTTCTGGCCGGTGAGGTCAAGGACATTCTGCTGCTGGACGTGACGCCCCTATCCCTGGGCGTTGAAACCCTGGGCGGCGTCATGACCAAGCTGATTCCCCGCAACACCACCATTCCCACCAAGAAGTCTGAGACCTTCTCCACCGCTGTGGATGGCCAGACCAATGTGGAAATTCACGCCCTCCAGGGTGAGCGGGAAATGGCCAACGACAACAAGAGCCTGGGAACATTCCGCCTGGACGGTATTCCTCCGGCCCAGCGCGGCGTCCCCCAAATCGAAGTCACCTTCGACATCGACGCCAACGGCATTCTCACCGTCAGTGCCAAGGACAAGGGCACCGGTAAGGAGCAGTCCATCAGCATCACCGGGGCTTCTACCCTGTCTGATAGCGAAGTCGAGAAGATGGTCAAGGACGCCGAGGCCAATGCCGATGTGGACAAGGAGCGTCGTGAGAAGATTGACCTGATGAACCAGGCCGATCAGATCATCTACCAATCCGAAAAGCAGCTCCAGGAGCTGGGCGACAAGGTGCCCGCCGATGCCAAGGAGAAGGTAGAAGGCTTCGTCACTGAGCTGAAGGAAGCGAAGGCGAAAGAGGATATCGAGAAGGTTAAATCTGTGATCGAGGAGCTACAGCAGGCGCTCTACAGCGTCGGCAGCAGCATCTACGGCCAGGATGGCGCTGGCGCTGAGCCCACGGATGCAGCGGGTGCAGCAGGTGGCAGCGCCGATGATGGCGGTGATGATGTGATTGATGCGGAGTTCTCCGAGAGCGATAAGTAAGCTGCTTGGCCGGGGCGAGCTTCGTTTAGTATAAAACGCGAATCTGGGGCAACCCGGAGGAGAAGCCCGCGCCGTACCGCCTAAGCGGTCGGCGTCGGGAGTATGTCACGAGCTGTTTAATTGGCCCCCTGGCCAATACTGCTTCCCTGCTTGGACCACGACTAGTAGACGCGGGGCGTAAGTTTTTACCCCTCTCCCCAAACCCCCTCTCCCCACAGGGGGAGAGGGGTTCCG
>JAAUQQ010000392.1 GCA_012032745.1 Synechococcales cyanobacterium RM1_1_8 | reverse complement strand
GTATGTTCCACGTTGCATGGCTTGTGCAAAGATCTACCGACAGGTTTGTAATAGTCAATTTCTCTACACTGCCGTCAAATCTGAGAGTAAAGGCTTCTCGATTGTTTTGCCAAATTGTAGTGCTGCCTCCTCCACTTCGACCGGAACTGAGAGTAATGTTATTCGGCTGCAAGAATGATGCTAAACTCAGCAAGCTGTGCGGAATTTCTATCAACTCATATTTCACCTCATTTCTCGGCATGTTAAAGGCTCGAAGCATCACGATACGGTCGTAGCCTGCTAGATGTTCGCGTAGTCGGTCAGAAGCTAGCCGTGCTAAGCCAACTGTATCCTGATCCCGAATCCAGCGAGCTTCCATAAATTTAGAAATAGTAATCTTTGCTTCCCGAATATTTTTTGATGCCTCAGTCTTAAGCGAGATTCTGGTCTCATCTACTATCAAATCTGCTCCCGGATGGACATCACTGGCAGTGATGTAGGCATTTTTGCCATCATTTCGTAAAGCATAACGAAATATATAATCAAATGACTTTTTATTAGGCCTTTCTTCAACTACTGCATGGTGGATTAGTAAGCGACTCGCAAAATACTCAGCAAATAAGGGGGTCGCAAGACTTTTCTCTTTTCCAGATGTTTATGGTCGTCTCAAGTGGCACGATGTTGCTGCAACGATCACTCGGGAATGTGGTCATGTCGGGAATGGTCGATATGCTCATCCCGAGCAAGACAGGTTGCTCACAGTTCGGGAAATGGCTATATTACAGGGGTTTCCTGCACACTACTTTTTTGAGGGCGCTTTGGCTGCTAAGTATAATCAGATTGGTGATGCTGTTCCTCCTCTTATATCTAATCAAATAGCTCAGTATATAATTTCGCTAAAATCTACTCAAAGCCCAACTGGCGATTATTCTCAGCAGTATCCAAGGGTAATTACACAGTTAGAATTACTTGAAGTCTGAAGTAGTTCATTGAAAACAGCTAACTAGCGAATGACGCTTCGCTTTTCATTCGTAGGATGCGTGGCGGGAATGCCCAATTTGCCTCGGCTGCGCCGGAGGCTGGGTCGTTTCCCGATGGGAATCGCTGGCTTGATAATCCCCCGAGCGACCCCCGGATTTGCGCAGCAGTCGAATGGCCTCGATCACCATGGATTTTTCCAATGCTTTAGCCATGTCATAGAGCGTCAACGCCGCCACGCTAACGGCAGTCAAGGCCTCCATCTCCACCCCCGTCTCTGCCTGAGTGCGCACCGTGGCGGTAATGCGGCAGCCGGGCAGCGCTGGGTCGAGGGCCAGCACCACCGCGATCTTTTGCAGCGCTAGGGGATGACAGAGGGGAATGAGCTGGGCCGTTTGCTTGGCCGCCATGATGCCTGCGAGGCGGGCGGTGCCTAAAACGTCTCCCTTGGGGGCATTGCCTGCGGCGATCGCCGCCAGGGTTTCGGGCCGCATCCGCACAATGCCCTCGGCCACGGCCTCTCGCAGGGTGCTGGCCTTGGCGGAGACATCCACCATCTGGGCTCCCCGGTGGCGCTGAGGTGGGTCAAGGGCTGGGGGGCGGGGATTGGTTCTGGGGCTGGGGTTTGAGTCAATTGGGGCCTTTCTTGTGTCATGACCGTAAGCCTATGCTATGCTGTTTTACGGTCATAGACCGACGAGGGCTTGTAGCTCAGTGGATTAGAGCATCTGACTACGGA
Source organism: Synechococcales cyanobacterium RM1_1_8 (assembly GCA_012032745.1). GTDB lineage: Bacteria > Cyanobacteriota > Cyanobacteriia > PCC-9006 > JAAUQQ01 > JAAUQQ01. The sequence continues at coordinate 2,611 of JAAUQQ010000392.1, read as the reverse complement.
TCAGAGGGTCGGGGGTTCGAATCCCTCCAAGCCCGTCCTTGTTACCCCAGACTGTTGGGTCAACCCAAATTAGGGAATCTACCGAAGCCATGGCTTGCGATCGCAGGCCATGGCTTTTTGCTGGTTAGATCCTGCTCGTTAGACTGGAATGCGCCCAGAGCCCGATTCCGACCCTTCCTCCGGTTCGCCAGTCTGGGCAATCCCCGGAAACTCGGGCTCGGCTGGGCCTATTAGGGCGTAGCCATCCGCTCCCCGGCCCAGGGCGAAACGCAACGATGATGCCAGATCTGCATTGGCCCGCGTCAAAAATAGCAGCAGGGCTGCAAACACCATGGCTGCCCCGAGGGCAAAAATCAGTTGGTAGCCAAACTGGGTGGCGATCGCCCCAAACAGCGGCGCAGCGATCGCCCCCCCCAGGTCCAGCCCCAGCAGACAAATCCCAAAAATCCGCCCCCGCTGTTCTGGCCGCGATCGATTGGCCAACAGCACTGACAGCATCGGAATCAGCAGGCCAAAGCCGCCGCCCTCGACAATCGCTGCCAGCAAAAACATTTCCGGGGATCGGGCCAGGCAGAGCATCACCATGGCCACCCCATAGGTGCCAATGCCCAGGCTCATCAGCAAGCCCAGCCCCAGCCGCTGGGCAAACATCCCAGCAAACAGCCGCAGCACAAACCCCGTCATCGCCGCCGCGCTGAAAAATAGCCCGCCGGTCATGGGGATCTCCCGCACCGCCAGGCCCCCCTGGAATGGAAGACCGGAGCCGGGAAGCTGGATAAAGGGCAGCAGCAGTGCAATGGTCTGATCGGCCTGCTTGAGATAGAGCGCCGTAAAGGTCATCAGCGTGCCGAAGGCCAGGCCAATCAGCAACATCATCAGGGTGGGAATGCGCACGGCGGGCGATCGCAAATACCGCCAAAACCCATTGTTATTGTCTGAGTTATGCCCTGAGCCCGATTGAATCCTCGGGCGTGGTGGCTCATAAACCCCCAGGGCCAGTCCAAAGCCCAACAGTCCCAGAGTTGCCGCCGTCCAAAACAGCGGCCCATAGCCCCACCGCTCCAGCAGAGTGCTGCCCAGGGCCGGGCCGAGGCTCATGCCCGTGGGCGTCGTCAGGCTCATGTAGCTCAGCACCTCCGCCCGCTGGGCCAGGGGAGCCAGATCCGCCACCAGGGCCGCATAGGCCAGGGTCACCCCCGCCACACTCAGACCGTGGAACACCCGCACCGCGAACAGCAGCCCCAGGCGATCGGTCAACAAATACCCCAGGGGAGCCAGGGCCACTGCCGCGATGCCCAACAGCAGCACCGGCTTGCGGCCCTTGCGATCGGCCAAGCGGGCCAGGTAGGGGCGAAACAGCAGCAGGCCAATGGTAAACCCGCCAATCACCTGGCCCACCTGAGCCGGATTGCCACCGATGTCTTTGATGTAGAGCGGCAGCGTCGGCAAAAACATCGTCAGGCTGGCCCAAAACAGGATGCCCGCCCCAAACAATGTCATCAGGTTGCGGCGACAAAACGGCGTCAGGGCAGCCCAGAGGTTCGAACTGGGCGGTCGTGAACTGGACGACGTTGAATTCAAGCGGCTTCTCCCCTGCCAAAGTCCCAGGACTTCGCAGCAAATGGTGTGAACGGATGCGTAGTTCTAGACTTGAAACACTTTGTTACAGTCTTTCGTTACAGTCTAAAGCCTGTGAGCAAATCGGCGGGGAAGAATCGGCGGGCGGGCAGATGGGGGAGAGAAACCTGTTAAGAGGATGTTTGAGAATAGCTTTAGCTGTAGCCGATGGTGCCCATAGCCCGTACTTTTGCTTAAAAAAACAGGCCCAGTCTAACCTCATTCGGTATGGAATCGCTGGCTTTGGCGAATTCTCAAACATCCTCTAAAGCTGTTGGGGCCTGGGGGGGGTGACGGCAATCGTCCTATTGCTGGGCGAAGAGCGCGGCCAAATGATGGTGGCCTAAGTTTGGCGAGAGATCTGTTTTTCGCAGCGAGCCTGGGTTTCATGGAGCAGGGCGGTGCGGCTATCTTGGGCTGGGCTATTTGGGGCTGGGCTATTTGGGGCTGGGCTGTTTTGGACCTGGCTGAGGTGGGGAACCAGATTGCGGGCTTGGAGGCTCATGTGGAGCTGAAGTTGGGCGACATAACCTGAAAAGTCTTCGGTTTGGACTGAATGGGCAGCGTTATTAGAAGCGTAGGTCGCCATGAATGTATCTGAAGTAAAATATCTAAAGTGTTGTGCTGAAGCGATACAGGCCAGCTAGCGGCCCAGCAGAAGCTGTATTCTCTGCGTCGGGTCGCGCTTCATCTCGGTTCGCTTCACCATTGATAGCACGGGCTTCCGGGGAGCCTTGGAGCGATGCAATGAAGCGTAATGTTTGGATGCTGTCCCCACCCCAGTCCCTGTTAAGCCTGGCGTCTCCCCCAGGTTCATCCCAAGCCCGCCGACAAAGCCTGCTGAGTCTGGCCCCGAATCATGGAAAAATCGAAAAATTGCGATCGCCCCTCCCGACCTAAGCTGCTAACATTGGTGATCGCACTTTGACGCGGGCTTCCCAGGCCAGGCGCAGGGCGCGAATGGGTCTCGGCGGCTAGATCATCGAGGTTTAGA
>JAAUQQ010000391.1 GCA_012032745.1 Synechococcales cyanobacterium RM1_1_8 | reverse complement strand
GTCTGGGTCTTTTAGATGCTCTGACCTTTGTTCGTTTACTCTAGCGAAAGTTTTTGCCCGCATCCAGATCCATCAACCACAGGAGCTGGCCCTGGGGCTGAATCAGCCGGGCTGGATAATCGCTCCCCTGGGCATCTGGGGAAAACACCTGGGCCAGGGCAGGCTGCTTACTGGCTCCAGACACCAGAAAAATGACTGAACGGGCTCGGTTGAGCAGGGGCAAGGTCAGGGTCAGGCGCGGCTCACCATTCTTGTCCCCCACGGTGACCCAGGCATCGGTGACGGCCAGGGCGGGGGTGTGGGGAAACAGCGAGGCGGTGTGGCCATCGTCTCCCATGCCCAGCAGGACGATGTCGAACTGAGGCAGGTCTAGCTGGGGCAGGTCAGGCTGGGCCAGCTCGCCGGAGGCCGGGGCCAAATCGCCGGAGGCCGGGGCCAAGACGCGCCGCAGTTCTGCTTCGTAGATCTGGGCTGCCTGGGCGGGGTCCATGGCTTCAGTCACCATAGCTTCAGTCACCATGGCATGAACATTCTCGGGTGGAAACTGGGCAGGATCTAGCCAGGCCTCCCGCACCATGCGGTAGTTGCTCTGGGGATCATCGGGGGCGACGTAGCGTTCATCTCCAAAGAAGAGGTGGAGCTGATCCAGGGGGAGCGATCGCCGCCCCAGGGCTTCATACAGCGGCTTGGGGGTACTGCCTCCGGAGAGTACCAGGCTGCACCGTCCTCGGGCCGCCACCGCAGCGGCAATCTGCTCAGCGACCCAGTCGGCAGCGCGGGCGACCAGGGCAGGGCGATCGGCCAGGAGTTCGATCTGGCCGGGGTTGGGCGGATCAGGATTTAGCGAGCCGGGGTCAGTCCGAAGAGGCATACTCATCACCGGAACATTGCAGTATTGGGGCAGCAATCCACGACGGGGCGTAGATTCCCGTAGTTTGGAAGCCGCTCCCGCCGATATCCCAGATTCCACGGGTTTTCTCAAGGATTCCCGGACCTCGAAGGGAACCAAAGAGTAGCTAATGTAGAATTTGCTACTCGCTGTACTGAGTTTTCGATCCACTGCTCCCCCAGCGCCATTCTGTTTCATTCACCGGATCTGCGGGGTAACATCAGGGTCAGCAGGGATTTCCTCTGCGAGAGAGTAATGTTTCCCCGATGTTTGATGCCCCACCCACCGATATCCACTGACGCCTTCGTTCTATGAAAGCTGCTTCTCCCCTAGCCTCCCGAACATTTTTGCTGGTTGGCTTCGTCCTCATTTTGTCGGCGCTGGTTGACTACTTTGTCCTGCTGGTGCCGCTGGATCTCTCCAGCCGGGCCCGGCAGATTGACTGGGTGATGCAGTTTGCCGATCGCGGCATTGTGCCCATCGTGGGGGTGATGTTTCTGCTGCTGGGGGCTGGCTCCAGGCGGAGGGCAAGGCGGGGCGCACCAAGGCTCCCCTGGGGCCGGTGCGGCTGGCAGCTCGGGGGCTGGCAGCGGTGTTTGCCCTGCTGTTTGCCCTGGTGGTGCCGCTCCAGGCGGTGAATGTGGTTGCCCAGGACCAGGAGGCGATGACCAGCATTGCGGAGCAGGCCACCCAGGCAGAGGGTCAGTTGGACCAGGCGATCGCCGGGCAGCTAGAGGTTGAGCGCAATCGCATTCAGACCTTGCTCAAGGATGGCGCACTGCTCCAGGAAGCGATCGCCAGCGGCCAGCTCGCCGGGGAGCAAGTCGCCCTGCTCCAGGGGTTCCAGGCCAAACCTGACTCGGTGGAAACCTACCTCACCCAGGAAGCCGAAAAGGAAAAGCAGCGCCTGTTGGGTGAAATCAGCGATCGCCGCACCGCCGCCACCGAGGAAGTCAAACTGCTGACCTGGAAGCGCTGGAGTCCCTTGCCCAAGAGCTTACTGCTGGCCGTGGGCTACGGGTTGCTGGCCGGAGCCGGGGCGCTGTTGGCCTCCCGCCCCCTGCTGATTACTGGAGCGGTGCTGACCCTCTCGGCGGTGGTGGACTATTTCTTTTTGCTCACCCCGCCCAATTTTTCAGAGCGCAGCAGCCAGATTGGCCTGGCGAACCAGTTTGTGGATCGCGGCATTGTCCCCCTGGTGGGCATCACCCTGCTGCTGGTGGGCTACTGGGTGCGCGCTGTGCTGGAGGGCGATCGGGATTCGACCCTGGGCCAGCGGATTGCGACGCCTGCGAAGCTGGGGGCAACGGGTCTGGCGGCAGGCCTGGCCCTGCTGTTCCTGGTGATTGTGCCCTGGCAGGCCATCAATGTCAGCGCCGAGAAGAAAGCTTCGGTGGATAGCATTACTGAACAGGCGACCCAGGCCCAGGGCAACCTAGATCAGGCCGTTGGCGGCCAGCTAGAAGTAGAGCGCAATCGCATCCAGGCCCTGCTGAAGAATGATCAGTTGCTGCAACAGGCGATCGCCTCAGGCCAGCTCCAGGGTGAAGATGTCGCCCTGCTCCAGCGCTTCCAGGCAGACCCCAATGCCGTGGAGACCTACCTCCAAGAAGAAGCGGCCAAGCAAAAGCAGCGCCTCACAGAGGAAATTTCCACCCGCCGGGATCAAGCCACTGAGGATGCTGGGCGCATTGCCTGGAAGGCCAGCTCCCGCACGGTGATGAGCAGCCTGCTGTTGGCGATCGCCTATGGCCTGCTGGGCTGGATCGGACTGAAGGGGCTTTAGGGTGCGGCTGGGGTGCGGCGTTGGGGTGCGGCGATCGCGCCATCGGTTCAATCCTGTGCTGGAGTTAGCTCACCGTCCATGTTCTCGATTTTTATCCTGACCTACAACGAAGCGCTGGACATTGCTGCCTGCATTGAATCCGCTGCTCCCTGTGATGACATCATCGTGGTCGATTCTTTCAGCAGCGATGCCACCCCGGCGATCGTCCAGGAGCTGGCCCAACAGCACCCCGTCCGCCTGGTCCAACACCGCTTCGAAAGCCACGGCAAACAGCGCACCTGGATGCTCCAAGCAGACCTGGCCCAACATGAATGGGCCTACATCCTCGAAGCCGATGAGCGCATGACGCCCGAGCTTTACCAAGAATGTTGCGAGGCCGTGGCCGCCGCTACCGCAGCGGCCCAGAGCGATCCCGAAACCGCCCCGGTGGGTTTTTTTGCCGCCGAGCGGGTCATGTTCATGGGCAGTTGGATCCGCCACAGCACCCAGTACCCCCGCTACCAGTTGCGCCTGCTGAATCGCCGCCGGGCTTGGTTCACGGACTATGGGCACACGGAGCGAGAAGTCTGTGAGGGGCCAACGGGCTGGCTCAAAGCCACCTATCCCACTACACCTCCGGCAAAGGCCTCAGCCGCTGGATCGACAAGCACAACCGCTATTCCAGCGATGAAGCCCTGGAGACCATTCGCCAGCGCCGGGAGGGCCAGGTCAATTGGCACGACCTGCTGTTTGGCAAAACGGAGATCGCCCGCCGCCACGCCCTCAAGAATCTTTCCCAGCACCTGCCCCTGCGGCCCTTGGCTCGATTTGTTTATATGTACTTTCTATTGGGGGGCTGGCGAGATGGTCGGGCGGGTTTCCGCTGGTGCGTCTTGCAGATGTTCTATGAGTATTTAATCTTGCTCAAGGTCTGGGAGATCGAGCAGCGGCCCTACGATCACATCTATGGCCCCAGCGCCCAGCGGGCGGAGCCGAGCCCGTTGTCAGGGGAGACCGGGCTGGAGAACCGGGCTCTGGAAAAATCTGAAGCCGCTTCATGAATCCCGCGAGACTAGGCCGAACTTTATAATTCTCTACCCAGCGCTGGAGCGAGGCCCAAGCGAGACAGTGACCCCGCAGAGGGAGGCAGGCCCTGGACCGTGGCGGGGGAGAGTGGGGCGATCGCCCATGAATGATCCCCGAGGGTTCAACCGACCGTTAGAATTGAGATTGATCCGCTGGGCGGCTCAGCTTCCAGCGCCTTGGGCCTGGGAAATGGTTTTCCTGGGGAATGGTTCTCCTGGGGAATGGTTCTCCTGGGGGAATGGTGCTTCGAGGGAGTCCGACCAGCGTCCATCAAGGGTTCTTGTTCTACCTGCCTACTCCTGTATCAATGCCCCTGCCTGACGACAATCGCCTGACCCTGCTCCAGCGGCTGCAGCAAGATCTCAAGAGTGACCTGATTGCCGGGCTTCTCGTCGTCATTCCCCTTGCGACTACGATCTGGCTGACCATTTCCATTTCTCGCTGGGTTATTGCCTTCCTAACCAGCATCCCCAAGCAGCTCAACCCCTTCAATGAGCTAGATCCGCTGCTGATCAACTTGATCAACCTGGGCTTGGGTTTGGCGGTTCCCCTGCTGAGCCTGATTGCCA
>JAAUQQ010000022.1 GCA_012032745.1 Synechococcales cyanobacterium RM1_1_8 | reverse complement strand
AGTAGCGATCGCGCATTCCTTTCACAAATATCCTGGGTGCCATTGCCATGGCTGAACATCCCAATCCAGGATGGCCACCCGCTCAATGCCCGGCTGCTCCAGGGCGTAATGGGCGGCGATCGCCCCATTGGAAAAAATACAAAACCCCATGCCGCCGCGACTCGTGGCATGGTGCCCCGGTGGCCGGGCCAGAACAAAACTTGGATTTTGCCGGGCCAAAACGAAGTCTACCCCATCCAGCCAGGCGCTGAGGGCCAACAGCGCCACATCGTAGCCGTGGGCTGAAACCACGGTGTCGGCGTCGATTTGGCCGCCTCCGGCTGCCGCGAGCTGCCGCACGGTGCTGACATAGTCGGGGCTTTGCAATTGCCCAATCCGCGCTGCTAGACCCGGTCGCAGAACCGGCAAAACCCACTCCAGCCGGTCATTCCACGGGCAAGTCCGGAGCGCTTCGACCACCGCCGTCAGCCGCCCCGCCCGCTCGGGGTGATCGGGGCCGGTGTCATGGTCCAAAAAGCGATCGCTGTAGAGCAGCGGGATTTTGCCGGGTTTGGCGATCGCTTGGGTGACCCTTGGAAGCGCAAAAACCATGGTGGATTCCTAGCGAAAACTGAATGAAAACTTAATGCTATTTTGGATCATTTTTTAAAGGAAACATCAGGGCTGATTGGAATTGACCTGTTACCCAGGGTTACAGCCATTGGCAGGAACATTTTTTCCCTGCGATCCCCGCCCTGCCAAGGCACCCGAAAGTCATTTTTAGAACCCTTGTGCCACAAGGGTTCTAGCGATGCCCCTGGGGGGCAAAAAAGCCGGTTTCTGTGGTAGAATGGGACGACCCCAAAACACTGATTTGCGAGCAGCCTTAAGATAGGGCTTGTTGCAATTCTGTGTTCACTATTTTGCAGTTCTGGAGCCAGACAAAATATGAGTTCATCTGAGGAGCGGATTATCCTAACGGATTTACGCAACGAGATGTCCCGCTCCTATTTGGAGTACGCCATGAGCGTCATCGTGGGGCGTGCTCTACCAGATGCTCGCGACGGCCTCAAGCCGGTGCATCGCCGCATTCTCTACGCCATGTACGAGCTGGGGTTGACCCCCGATCGCCCCTTCCGCAAGTCAGCCCGCGTCGTCGGTGACGTGCTGGGCAAGTACCACCCCCATGGCGATACCTCGATCTACGATGCCTTGGTGCGCATGGCCCAGGACTTTTCCATGCGATCGCCGCTGATCAACGGCCATGGCAACTTCGGCTCCGTGGACAACGACCCCCCAGCGGCCATGCGCTATACGGAGGCTCGCCTCCAGGCCCTGGCAACCGATTCCTTGCTCCAGGATATCGAATCAGAAACCGTTGACTTTACCGACAACTTCGATGGCTCCCAGCAGGAGCCCACGGTCCTGCCTTCGCGCCTGCCCCAACTGCTGCTGAATGGCTCCTCGGGGATCGCCGTTGGCATGGCAACCAACATTCCGCCCCACAACCTGGGCGAGCTGGTGGATGGCACCATCGCCCTGATCGAAAATCCAGCCCTGACCGACCTGGACTTGATGGAATATATCAAGGGGCCAGACTTCCCCACCGGAGCCCAGATCCTGGGCAGCGCGGGCATTCGTGAGGTCTACACAACTGGCCGAGGCTCAGTCACCATGCGGGGTGTGGCCGCCATCGATACCCTGGAATACAATGGCCGCCCCGATCGCGATGCCATCATCATCACCGAGCTGCCCTACCAGACCAACAAGGCGGCCCTGATCGAGCGCATCGCCGAGATGGTCAACGACAAGAAGCTGGAAGGCATCTCCGACATTCGCGATGAGAGCGATCGCGATGGCATGCGCGTCGTCATCGAACTCAAGCGCGATGCCTACCCCCAGGTCGTGCTCAACAACCTCTATAAGCAGACCCCCCTCCAGTCCAACTTCAGCGCCAACATGCTGGCCCTGGTGGATGGCGAACCCCAAACCCTGACCCTCAAGCGCTTTCTCGAAGTTTTCATCGACTTCCGCATCGAGACGATCGAGCGCCGCACCCGCTACGAACTGCGCAAGGCCGAGGAGCGGGACCACATTCTCCAGGGTTTGCTGATCGCCCAGAGCAACCTGGACGCCATCATTCGCCTGATTCGCGGAGCCGCCGATGCCCCCACGGCCAAGATTTCCCTGGTCAGCGACTACGGCCTCTCGGAGATCCAGGCCGATGCTATCTTGCAGATGCAACTGCGCCGCCTCACCGCCCTAGAGGCGGACAAAATCCAAAAGGAGCATGAGGAACTAGAGGCCCGAATCCTCGATTACCAGGACATCCTCGCTCGCCGGGAACGTGTCTTAGAAATCATCACCACCGAGCTGAGGCAACTGCGCGATCGCCACAGCACCGATCGCCGCTCGATCATCCTGGAGCACAGCGGCTCCCTCGACTCCATCGACCTAATCGCCAATGACCGCGCCTTGATCCTGATTACCGACCAGGGCTACATCAAGCGCATGCCCGTCGATACCTTCGATGTCCAAAGCCGGGCCACCCGAGGCAAGGCCGGAGCCAAGATCAAAGATGACGATACGATCAAGCAGTTCATGACCTGCTGCGACCACGACCATATTTTGTTCTTTAGCGATCGCGGCGTCGTCTACAGCATCCGCGCCTTCCAGATCCCCATGGGCTCGCGCAATGCCCGAGGCATCCCCATCGTGCAGATGTTGCCCATCCCCCGCGAAGAGGAAATCACCTCCATCCTCTCGGTCTCCGAATTCACCGACGATGAATATCTGATCATGTTGACCAAGGGCGGCTTCATCAAAAAAACCGCCCTCTCCGCCTTCGCCAACATCCGCTCCAATGGCCTGATCGCCATTTCCCTCATGGATGGCGATCAGCTGCGCTGGGTCCGCCCCGCCAAGGAAGAAGACAGCATCCTGATTGGCTCCCGCCAGGCCATGACCATCCACTTCCGCGCCGACCACAACGAGCTGCGTCCCCTGGGCCGCTCCACGCGCGGCGTTCGAGCTATGGCCCTGCGCGAGGGCGATGAGCTGATCTCCATGGACATCCTCTCCAGCCAGGTGGTCGAAGCCGTCCAGGCCGCCGCCGAAGCCGGGGAAGACGATGGCGCAGAAGATGAAAACGCCACCGTCCAGAGCCAGGGGCCTTGGGTTTTGGTGGTCACGGCCAATGGCCTGGGCAAGCGCGTCCCCGTCAGCCAGTTCCGCCTGCAAAAGCGCGCGGGCATGGGCCTGCGGGCGATCAAGTTCCGCCCCAGCAAGGCCAAGGGCAAGAAGAAACCCGAGGAGGACAAGCTGGTGACGCTGCTGGTGGTGAATGAAAATGAAGAGCTGATGATGGTCACCACGCGGGGCATTATCATTCGCCAGGCCGCCGATGCCATTACCCAGCAGTCCCGTGCCGCAACCGGGGTCATGGTCCAGCGCCTCGACAGCGACGATGCCCTGGCGGCGGTGGCGATCGTGCCGCTGCCCGAAGAGGGCGAGGAGATCGAGGGCGAAGATCTCGAAGATCTCGAAGGCATCGAAGACGATGAAACCCCGGAAGCCGAGTCGGCTGGGGTTGAGTCTGTCGGGCTGGAGGGCGATGATGTCTAGTGCAGAAGAACCTCTGGCCGAATCACCGCTAACCCGGCTCCGCCACCCCGCTCCCAACCCTGGTCACAACTCCCAAGCCACCATGATTCCCTCCCCCCGCCGCTACCATGTCACTACCTTCGGCTGCCAAATGAACAAGGCAGACTCCGAACGCATGGCCGGGATTTTGGAAACCATGGGCATGGTCTGGGAAGAAGACCCCCTGGCAGCGGATCTCGTTCTCTATAACACCTGTACCATCCGCGACAGCGCGGAACAGAAAGTCTATTCCTACCTCGGTCGCCAGGCCAAGCGCAAACAGCAAAACCCCCCACCTCACCCTGATCGTGGCGGGCTGTGTTGCCCAGCAGGAGGGCGAGGCCCTGCTGCGCCGCGTGCCGGAGCTGGATCTGGTCATGGGGCCGCAACATGCCAACCGCCTCCAGGATCTATTGGAGGATGTTTTCCAGGGCAACCAAGTGGTGGCCACGGAGCCCGTCCACATTATGGAAGACATCACCAAACCCCGGCGCGACAGCCAAGTCACCGCCTGGGTAAATGTGATCTATGGCTGCAACGAACGCTGCACCTACTGCGTGGTGCCCGGCGTGCGCGGCCTGGAGCAATCCCGCACCCCCGAAGCCATCCGCGCCGAGATGGAAGACCTAGCCCGCCAGGGCTACAAAGAAATCACGCTGCTGGGCCAAAACATTGATGCCTATGGCCGCGACCTGCCCGGAGCCACCGCCGCAGGCCGCCACCAAAACACGCTCACGGATCTGCTCTACTTCGTCCATGACGTGCCCGGCATTGAGCGGATTCGCTTTGCCACCAGCCATCCCCGCTATTTCACCGAACGGCTGATCCGCGCCTGTGCCGAACTGCCCAAGGTCTGCGAACATTTCCACATTCCGTTCCAGTCTGGCAACAACGAGATTCTCAAGGCCATGGGCCGGGGCTACAGCGCCGAGAAGTATCGCCGCATCATCGACAAGGTGCGCCAATATCTGCCCGATGCTTCGATCAGTGCGGATGCGATCGTCGCCTTCCCCGGCGAAACCGAAGCCCAATTCCAAGACACGCTCAAGCTGATGGAAGACATCTGTTTTGACCTGACCAACACCGCTGCCTATTCTCCCCGTCCCGGCACCCCCGCTGCCCAATGGGAAAATCAGCTTCCGGAGGAAGTCAAACTCGATCGCCTCCAACGCATAAACCACCTGGTCAGCCACCAAGCGGCAGAACGCTCCCTTCGCTACCAAGATCGCATCGAAACCATCCTGGTCGAGGCCGCCAACCCCAAAGATCCCAGCCAGGTGATGGGCCGCACCCGTACCAATCGCCTGACGTTTTTTCGGGGCAAGATTGCGGACCTCCAGGGAAAAGTTGTTACGGTGAAGGTGACGGAAGTCCGGCCCTTCAGTCTCACCGGAGCGGTGTTGGAGTTGTCCGAGCGGGACGCCGCTGCGCCTGCCCTTGTGTAGCGATCGTCGCGATCGCCGTGACCCAAGCGTTACAGCCAACGCCGTGAGCTAAACATTAAAAAGCGAGGTGGAGCACCAGTCTCCACCTCATTTTTAGATCAATGACTTGAATCAACGACAAAAAATTAGCAACGACTAAATCGCTTCTAGGTTTTTTTCGCCCGTGCGAATGCGGATAATTTGATCCACTGGTGCGACAAAAATCTTACCATCGCCAATCTCACCCGTGCGGGCTGCATTGACGATTCGATCCACCACCATGTCCACCTGGCCGTCTTCCACAACAATCTCAATTTTGAGCTTTTGCAAAAACTCAACCGTGTATTCCGAACCGCGATAGCGCTCGGTTTGACCTTTCTGGCGGCCAAAGCCACGAACTTCAGACACGGTCATGCCCACGACACCGGCATTAACGAGGGCAATTTTGACCTCATCTAGCTTAAACGGGCGGATAATGGCCTCTACTCGCTTCATAGCTCCCTACTCCTGAACTTGATTTGGGTACAGTTATTAATCACGCAGTCATGCTATACCAATCTCACTCATCTCAGGGCAAAGCCCAACAGAATTGTAAGAATTTGGAGGAAAAATTGAGACATTCAAGACTAGCGGTTGGGAGAGAGGAAGGGGCGCACAATCACAAAACCTGTGCCAAAGGCCGTAACCACCACAAATAAAACGATAACCACGAGCCAGCCCATACTCAGCTCCTGGGAGTCGCCCTCCTCTAGGCTACGGCGGGGCAGGGGCTGTTCTCGCCCGGTAAAGATTTTATTCAGCGCTGCTACGGCATCCTGGCGTTGGGGCAGGGAGAAGAGCGGCCCTGGCCCAGCAGCCTTTTCCTCTGGGTGAATCGACAATGCACTAGGGTCTTGGCTGGACAGCGCTTCTGGCCTGGCCAAGGCTTCAGGGGAGATGGCGGAATAGATGGCCAAGGGTTCCAGATTTTGGGGTGTGACGGGCATTTCCTGGGCTGAGGGGGGCTCGGAAATGCGAGGCGGCATGGCGGGTGGCGGTCCCGCCTGGGGCTGGGGTCTGGCTATTGGGGGAACGGCTGCTGGGGAACTGGCTGCTGAGGGAACGGCTGCTGGGGGTCTGGCTGCTGGGGATTGATGAAGGGGGTTGGGCTGCGATCGCATCCCCTGCCGCCGTTGCGATGGATGACTGGCCTGGGGCTGGCTGCTCACGGCTTGGGCTGCGGTGTCTGCTACAGAACTGGGCGGCATCTCCCCCCCCAGCTCCCCCCCACCAGGCTCTGCATTTTCTTCGCCGCCTGGACAATGCTGTCCACCTCCTGCTGAAGGTGCAGATTTTGCTTGCGCAGATGCTGATTTTGGCCCTGCATGGCATCCAGCATCACCTGGGTTGCTTGCAGCTCAGCCGCCAGCTCTCGATAGACTGAGATGGGTACCGCTGCCGTGGAGCGGGCTTGGGCTCGATGGCTGGGGGATGATGCGGCGTTCCGAGCGGCGTTCCTATCAAAGTTCATCGGTCTGAGCTACCTATGAATGGCGGGTCTTTCGAATCATGCCCAAGGGTAATGCAGTTTACTCAATTTGCGCACTTATTTTTCTGAGGGGTGTTTGGGAGCAACTCCAGAACCGCTATACAGGCGAGCCCCTAGATTTTACCGAAAAATAGAAGATCTGAAGCCTGGGTCGGATGGGCATATCACGTATTTTTTCCGTTAGAATTGTATTTAATTTGACGGCTACTGAAGGATTGCGGAATCTGTCAGGTTTCCGCAGCACCGCCTTCAGTATTGCCACGGCTAGACCATGAGCTGCATGAGGTTAACCCAATGGAAACGTCACCCACCACGTTAGATGTATTGGAGTCAAAGCTGGGTTCATCGAGCGCTCCAGAAACGAAGTACGGCGAGCGAGAGATTACAGAGGGTAAGTTGATTACCTTTCCCAACCCCCGGCCCGGTCGCCACTATAATATCGAGATTGCATTGCCGGAGTTTACCTGCAAGTGCCCTTTCTCTGGCTATCCCGATTTTGCCAAGATTGAAGTGAGCTATGTGCCCGATGGCCGTGTGGTGGAGCTGAAAGCCTTGAAACTGTATATCAATAGCTTTCGCGATCGCTACATCTCCCACGAAGAATCCATCAACGAAATTCTAGATGACCTCGTGGCCGCTTGCGACCCAATCTCCATCACCGTCCGGGGTGACTTCTCCCCTAGGGGCAATGTCAGCACTGTGGTCAAGGTCAGTCACACCAAGGCTGGCCATTAACTCAGAGCAACTGTTCCAGGATGGTGCTTGCCCAACGATGGGCTGCCCCAGGCCAGGTTCTGCCAGCGAAGGCCGCTGAGCAGAACCTGGCCTGGGCGTTCTGTCCCTAGCGTTTTGCAGCAGCGTCGCTTCTGACACCACTGGATCGCCCTGGATTGCTGTAGCGGACCCATCCTGGGCAGCGATTAGCTGATCGGCAATACCCACCAGCTCCCGCTCAAAGGTCACCTGGGCTCGATTGGTGCGTCCGCCCAGGTAGAGGCTGAGGCGGTCGGCGGTGCTGGGTTGGACCAAGGCCCAGATTTGGGCGTGGGAGACGTAGCTCATCAGCGTGCTGATCATTAACAGGCCAAATCCCAAGTAGACCAAAGGAATGCCGGGGTCGGCCTTGATCTGGAGGCCCGTGCTGCCAATCACATCCACGAGGCGGAGGGTGACGCCATTGACCTCCGTGGCCATGCCGGTGCGCAGGCTGCGGATTAGCTTGCCGTCCATGTCGTAGAGCAGCACGGTCCCCTGGAGATCCTTGGCAATGAGCGAGACGCCCTCACTCAGGTCTGGCTTGGTCGGCACGAAGGTTCCCCAGAGTTTGCCTCGGCCACCGGTATCCAGCACCTGCATCGGCAGCTGGAGGATGGGGCTGCGGTTGAGCTGGACCTGGGCCGCTCCCAGGCCCCAGTCTGCCTGGTAGAAGGTGACGCCATCGTAGCGTAGGGGTTTGTTGACCTGGATGGTCTGGCGATCTAGCTGGTCGCCGTTTTGGTTGACCACGGAGAGATCGGAATAGAACTGTTCGACCACGCCGCTGGGGCTGTAGTCGATCCAAAACCGATTGACCTTGATGCCCCAGTCTTTGGGGATCTGGGATCCGGCCAGGGGACCGGCCTCGAAGATGTTTCGGACCCGGAAGGTCTCGCCTGCGGTGACCATTTCCTGGGCAAAGAAGCCGGTGAGGGAGCCCCAAATGGCCCCGGCCAGCACCAGCAACATGCTGGCATGGACGATGATCGGGCCAATGCGGCCCACCAGGCCCCGGCGAGCGTAGAGGCGATCGCCCGCTTGAAACACCTGGTAGCGGCGCTCCTTGAGCAGTCTGGCCAAACTAGCTAAGCTATTTTCTTCATCGGCTCCTTCCCCGTCGGTCCCTTCCCCGTCGGTCCCTGGGGCGATCGCCCCAGGGCTCTGGACCAGCTCCAACTGGGCACTCAAGGCCAGCTTCTGGAACTGTCGGGGCTGGTCGTAATACTTCCAGCGACGGGCCACCTTGAGAGCGGGCAGTTGGTGGGTGAAGGTGCAGGCGGCCAGGCTGCTGCCAAACAAAATCAGCAGGCCGTAGAACCAACTGGTGCGGTAGACCTGGTTCAGGCCCAGGCCCAGGAGCAATTTCCAGGTCAAAAAGCCAAACAGGGCAGGGCTTTCGGGGTAGTTTTCCTGGTAGAAGGCCAGGGTTTGGCCCTGTTCGATCACGGTGCCCGCAATGCTGAAGAGGGCGATCAGCAGCAGGAGGGCGATCGCCAGTTTCAGGTTGGCAAGCAGGGGCAAGACGGTGCGCCGCAGCCACCGACCGGATTGGGTAATGGGATTTAGGGTCGGTGCATTTGGAGTCATGGGGAGCCTACAGCAAGCTGCTGTAACGGAACAACAAAAGCCTGGGAAGGTTCCTGGGCCAGCGGCTAAGACCGTTCTGCCCAGGCAAAAACGATGATCAAACCGTGGGGAACAGCCGCGTCAGCAGGGAAAATAGCCCAAAGCCAATCAGCAGCACGCCGCTGACCGGATTGATCCAGCCGGACCACTGGCGCAGGGACAGCAACTGCTTGAGGCTGCCCGCAAAGATACCGGCTAAGATCAGCGGCGACACATAGCCAAGGGCATAGCACAGCAGCAGAGCCCCCCCCCAGCAGCGGATTGCCCGAGCGGGCGATCCAGGCCAGCAAGGTGGCCAAGACGGGGGTGCTGCAAGGGGAGGCGATCAGGCCGAAGGTAATGCCCAGGGCGTAGGCGCGAATGCCCTGGGGCCAACCGGCTGGAACGTCTAAATGGATGCCGGGCAGGCGGAAGGAAATCACTTCGAGCAGGTTGAGGCCCATGAGAATGGCGATCGCGCTCACCACCACCGGCAGCCCCACCCCCACCTGGCCATAGACGCGACCCAACAGCGCTGCTCCCATGCCCAACAGGGTCAGCATGGTGGCCAACCCGGCGGCAAACCAGAGGGACTGGCGGGCGATCGCGGCTGAAGGGATCGCTGCCGGGGCCGTTGAAGCCTCCGTTGCGCCCCCCTCTGACCCATCACCCGCGCCCTGATCTGGCCCATAACCCGCCATATAGCCCAGGGTAATCGGCAACATCGACAACATACAGGGCGTCAGGCTGGTCAACAGGCCCGCCCCCAACATGACCAAAATACTCGTCAGGGAGAGGTGGGTGAGCTGCTGGGCCACGAGGCGATCGGCCCATTGCTCCAAGCCATAGAGCTGGGTTTGTAGCGTTTCCAACACAGATTCAACCGTCAGCGAGGGGGAGCAAAACTCAACCGGAGCCCAGCCACCGAGCTCAACGGCAAGGCAGACGGTTCACCTCCCCATCTTAATGGGTTTGATTAAGGTCAAGCCACTGGTGTGGAACCTCTGGGGGGCGGTATCGCTGCGATCCGTTTTTGGGCTGTTTTTTTTGGGCTGGGGATTGTGGGTGGGAATTTTGGGTGGAGGTCGGGCGATCGCCCCCTAGCGCAGGCTCACCCGTTTACGCTTGCGCTGAACCAGGTCCATCACCTCCGCTTCGCTGCTTTCGCGGGCCACCCGAATCAACAGCCCCGCCGCCACCAGGCTCGCAATCACCGAATTGCCGCCATAGCTGGCCAGGGGAAAGGGCAAGCCAGTGGTGGGCAGAGCCCCCGTGGCCACCCCCACATTCAAAATCGCCTGACCCACCAGCAGCGTCACCGCGCCGATCGCCACCAACTGATGGACCTCTCGCTCCGCCTTGAGGGCAATGCGCAACCCCAGGGTGGCATAGGTCGCCAACATGATCAAAATCACCAAACAGCCCAGGAAGCCAAACTCCTCGGCAAACACCGCAAAAATAAAATCAGTGTACTGAATCGGCAAATAGAACAGCTTCTGTTGGGACATGCCGAAACCGCTGCCCAGGCCGCCGCCGGAGCCGATCGCCAGCAGGCTCTGGACCAACTGGTAGCCATTGCCCTGGGCATCCTGCCAGGGATCCAAAAATTGGTCATCCGCAGCCACTGGTATTCATTGCGCATGACGCTGATCATCGCCAGGGTTATCCCCGCAATCACCGTGCCCCCCAGTTGTTTGTAGGGCAGGCCCGCCGCCAGGGCAATCAGCCAGAGCAACATGCCGCACAGCGCTGCCGTACTCAGATTGGGCTGAAGCAAAATCGCAGCCAGCACCGTGGCAAAAATCCCCAGCCAGGTCAGGCGGCTGCGCCAGGGCAGGCGCGGCCATTGGCCAAAAATGCGGGCTCCCTGCAAGATCAAAAATGGCTTGATCAGCTCCGAGGGCTGCATGGGCACGGGCCCCAGCACCAGCCAGCGGGTCGCGCCGTTGACGGTGACGCCCATGCCCGGCACGAGGGTGAGGAAGATCAGCCCCAAGCAGGCCAGCAAAAACCAGTGGGCCATGCCCAGGGCGTAGCGCAGGGGGGTGTGGATGATGAAGTTGAAGGCGAACAGACCAATCCAAGCCCAGATGAACTGACGCTTGAGGTAGTAGAACCCATCGCCGTGGTCTTCGGCGCGATCGCATAGGAGGCCGAAAACATCACCACGAGCCCCAGCACCAGCCACAGCAGCGTCAGCCAACGCAGAACACGGGCATCGGGCGACCACTGGAATGCCGTCGGATCAAACCAGGGAATAAAGTAGCGCAGGGGCGGAGTTTGCATAGTCAGGCCATAGACATCATCCAGCAACCGATGACCCTCCCCCATCCCAAAGGTCCATGGGAGAGTCAGAATCAGGCGATCCCAGATCTGGCAATCAAAGGGCTGCTCGGTGGTGCTGCCCAGTGTAGCGGAAGCCAGCAAACCCCGAAAAGGCGGCTGCGCCATCAAACGGCCATGGCCGTCCCCCCTCTTCCCCCAGTCTCGGTTTTCCGGTTTCCCAAACGAAAGCGACCGTTTCCCGAACAAAAGCGACCCGCTGTTCCATGGCAGGCCGCTGTTTTTCCAGGGGGTAGATCGCAGTCTCGCGATCGCGAGTCCACGCCTCCAACGCCCGGCGTAATCATCCTGGGCCAAGCGGCCTGGGCCAAGCGGCCTGGGCTAAATAATGCCCGTGTTTGCGCCCGGCTTACCCGTGGCCAGCTCCACCTTGATGATGCGCCCACCCATCTTCTGAATGCGCTGCTGCTCCCGGAACCAATTGTCGTAGGGCACCAGCTTGGTAAAAAAGGTGTTCTGCAACTCCCGCTGGGTCCGAATCTTGTCGGGGCTTGGCACACAGGCCGTCACTTTAAACATCCGCATATCGCTTAGTTCTCTCCATGGTTGAGGATTGAAATCTTGGAGGACTGTCCCAGCCTAGACGCCCGCCAATACAAAGGACCTAGGCGCGAGAAGACGGAGCTAAATGCACGCATCATTCTGGCTCAGCAGAACGTCTACGATCACTCAGCCTGCGCCGTTCCTTCGCCTAGGTCCAGACTGCCCACGATTCAGCGGCAGTCAGCAGTTCAAAACGCTAGTTCAAGCCAGAGCAGATGTAGTCGAAGTACACACCCATTTCCTTACCCGCATCGGGGCCGACCAAGCTGGCCGTGACTTCTTTCATGGCTTGGATGGCCTGCACCGTGGCACCCACGGGCACGCCCAGGGAGTTGTAGGTCTCCTTGAGGCCATTGAGCACGCGCTCATCCAGGATGGAGGTGTCACCCGCCAGCATGGCGTAGGTGGAATAGCGCAGGTAGTAGTCCAGGTCGCGGATGCAGGCAGCATAGCGACGGGTGGTGTACATGTTGCCACCGGGACGGGTGACATCGGAGTACAGCAGGGACTTGGCCACGGCTTCTTTAACGATGGTTGCGGCATTGGCGCTGATGGAGGTCGCAGCCCGAACCCGCAGCTCACCGGTTTGGAAGTAGGACTTCAGCTTGCCCATGGAGGAGCCATCCAGGTACTGACCCTGGACATCGGACGAATTAATCACCGAGGTAATAGCGTCTTGCATTTTCTATGCTTCCTTAAATCTGTATCAAACGAAAATAGTGTCGGCAAGGACCGAAGCGACTCGGCCCAGAACATAGACCAGCGGATTGGCAAAAGGGCCAGTCCCCCTAGGACATTGCACCAATCACATAGTCGAAGTAGGAGCCAGCCTCATCGGAGTCGCTGCCGGAAAGCAGGCCCAGGCTGACGCTCTTCATGGCGCGCACAGACTCGATCACGGCATCAATGGGGGTGCCCAGGGACTTGTACATTTCCCGAGCGCCCACGAGGCCGATCTCTTCGATGGGGGTCACATCACCCGCCACAATCCCGTAGGTGATCAGACGCAGGTAGTAGTCCATGTCCCGCAGGCAGGTTGCGGTCATTTCTTCACCGTAGGCGTTGCCACCCGGAGAAACCACATCGGGGCGCTTCTGGAAGAGCTGACTGCCAGCTTCTTTGACGATGCGCTCGCGAGAACCGGTGAGGGTCTCAGCAATCCGGAGACGGCGATCGCCACCGGTGACAAAAGATTTGATGCGGTCAAGTTCACCGGGGCTCAGGTAACGAGCTTCAGCGTCGGCGCTCACGATGGACTTTGAGACGATACTCATTAATGGATTCCTCCAAGCAGATTTATGAGAATGGATTCAAGGTGACAGTCGCGGCTGGCGAGCCCACCAGCCTCTGTCAGTCTTCTTAAAAAATTGAGTTCTCTTTACCCTACCAATGGCTTGCGCCAACAGATGCTTAAAATCTGTGAAACTTCCCATTGTCAGAGTCCAGAGCGCCCAAATTGCCATGGGGCCGAAAGCCAAAAATTGAAGAATTAGGCCACCCTCAAGGCTCTATTGTCCCGCATGGCCTTGCCGGGGCCTGCACTGTGCAACAGTTTGTAATGTCTGCTCTAATCTTTGCGATTGAGGTAGGACATTGCTGGTAAAGCTTCGACCAAACCAAGAGCCAGCGAGGGATTGGTACTGTTGGAGGCAGGCCTAGCGGCAGGGGATGGGGAGGGGCGATCGCCCCTCCCCAGGACAGTCATGTTGTTAAGACGGCTCAGCGATCGCGGTCTAAATAGCGCCATTCAGAACCTGAGTGGCCCAGAACAGCGCTTTCCACCCACTTTCAGCTAGCGCACCGAGCCAGCCCGCAGGCCAACCGTACTGCGCAGCGACAGACCCGCAGGGGTGACAAAACGCTCATAGGGAACGGTGTCCTCCCCAAAGGCTTGCTCGTATTCCTTGCTGTCGATGATGGCATCGACCAGGGCATAGAAGCCCTTCTTCGCACAGATGTCGAAGTAGCTGTTGATTTCCTGGCGACCATAGGTGGGCCGACCCAGCAGGCGACGGTGAATATACTCCACCGCCTTGACCACATAGAGGCCCGACCAATACATGTTTCGGAATGTATCAGACTTGGCCAGTTCGCGGATAAAGTCCCGCAGGGAAATCTCGCCGTTCTCCAGCTTGGACTCCGCCGCACTCAGACCCTGGCCCTCATACACCGGACGACCAAACACCTGGAGATAAGTGGCCCGAATCACCGCCTGGGTCGAGCTTTCGCTCATGTTGACGCTGCGGGTGGCGTTGGAGCTGCCGCCAAACGAGGGACCGTTGACGCTGCCCCCCGTGGCAATTTGGGTCAGCTTCACCGCATTGGCCCCAGGGTTGACCGAAGGCTTGCTCAGCAAGCGGCGGGTGTCTTTACTAAACGGTGCTGGGCGGGTCGTGACGTTCTTGCGAGTGGGGAAAATCGCCCCAAACTGAATCTCCAGGGGGTCATTGCCGGAGCCATAGGGATGCTGATCGGGCAGGGGCTGCTGATAGTCGGCAAACAGCGTCACAAACTGGGGCACCTTGCGGAAGGGAGCACTGTAGTTGAACAGATCCTGCTGGACGCCCCAGTTGCGACATTCCTGGGCCTCGAAGCCCAGGCCCCGCAGATAGGGAACGAATTCTTCGCCAAAGTAGTTGTCATACTCTTCGTTGTCGAGGATGGCATCGACGAGGGCGGGCAAGCCCCCGGTGGAAACCACGGCAAAGTATTTGTTGAACTCCGTTTGGGAGCTGAGGCCGCGCCCCATGAAGTGGCGCATGGCCAGCTCCACCACCCGGCTGTTGACAAAGCCATCGTAGAACTGCTGGCGGTACAGCGGCGACTTGCCCAGGCGGCGGATGAACTCCTTCATGGAGATTTCACCATTTTTGACCTTGGATTCCAGATCCGAAACATCCAAGGAATAGGCGCGCTTGATATCCCGCTCAAATACCTGGCGATAGGCTGCCTTGATCACCGCTGCTTTTTCAGCCCCCGACAGGGTTGACTTCATCGCAAACTTCTGGCGACGGTCTGCGGCATTGGCGTAGCTCTGGGGAAGCTGGAGGCCCTGCTGGTCGGCATTGCTGTCGCCGCGCCGCACCTTGGTGGAAGGATTGGAGGCGTAGAATTCGTTGAGCAACACCTCGAAGTACTGCGTAATCAGTTCCTTTGCCGCTTCATCGTCGCGGAAAAAGCCAATCGCGCCCGCCCGCATTTCCTGGAGCGCCACGATGGTCGCTGGGGTGGAGCATGCCTTTTCGATGATGTCTCGCAGGCCGCGCACATTGACCACCAGGATGTTGGTGTCGCCCGCCACCATGGCATAGGTGACGTAGCGCAGGAACCAGCTCATGTCCCGCAGGGACTTTTGCATGTTGCGCGGCCCATACTTGGAGACGCTGATGGGGCGAAAGCCCGTGGGGATAGGGCCAGCGCTGGGGGTGAAAATGCCGCGCAGCAGGCCGCCCAAAAATCCGCCATCGGAGTTCCCTTCCACGGTGGTGGCTGTGCCCAGAATGCGCTCATCTTGGAGGTTGCCAGTGGTCGGAGTTTGGGGGTCTTCCTTGGGCTTTTCCAGGTAGGACAGGGGGGAGCCACCCGAGAAAATCCGGTTCGCCGCTCGGGAAATAATCAATTCCGAGTTCTGGGTGATCACCTCGGCGATCAGCAGACGCTTTGCGCCATTGCTGAAGTAGGTGGCCAGGGTATCTAGCTCACCGCGCCCCGGAAAGCGATCCTGTTGTTCCGCCTGGGAGATGGTCGAGACGGGAACCGTCTGATATAGCTGTGGACGGGAAATTGAGCTTCCACCACTTGCTGTGACACTCATTCGTCTTAAAAGCTCCCTATGGGTTTTTATGATTCGACTTTTAAAGGAGGCGTTGATCACCCTCATCAAATGCCTAGGAGGAGTCCGAGGGGAGACCCAGACCCGTTCAAGCGGCTGAGCGCGGGCGATTCGAAGGCCTGCTGCCAAGCTGATCGCCAGACATCTCTGTCGGCGATGGATTGGTCAAACAGAGACCTAGGGTTAAGCCTTTTTTCTTAACTACTAAGGTTATAGGGTTGGGGGGAGCAGCCTCAGCTTTGTTAAAAAATGTGTTGGGGCTCCAGCGCCTGGGCTCGATCGCCGTTCGCGCTCAATTCCGCCCTAGTCTTCCTTAAGTTCCGTTAAATTCAATTTCGCGCCAGTCCTTCACGGTCCTAAGTTTTATGTCCCAGAACCCCATCGGTTCATCGCCATCTTTGTCTGGTTCGGACCTGGGTCAGCCCCCGGCGAACCAGCCGATCGCCACCACGGCCACCGCCGTCACCGATGCCGTGGCGCAGCTCTACAACACCTATCCCTTTCCGCCCGACCCGCTTTCAGATGAGCCGCCGCCGGGCTACAACTGGCGCTGGTATTGGCCCACCGCCCACAGCTTTTGTACGGGGCGAGCCCCCGCTTCGGATCAGGTGCGCATTTTGGATGCGGGCTGTGGGACGGGCAATGGCACGGACTATCTGGTCCATCTCAATCCCCAGGCCGAGGTGGTGGCGGTGGATCTGAGTCCGGGGGCGATCGCCGTTGCCCAGGAGCGCCTGCGCCGCTCCCAGGCCGAGGCGATCGCGTTCAATTCCATTCGCTCAGCCTCTACGACCTCGATCAAATTCCCGGCCAGTTTGACCTGATCAACTGTGTCGGCGTGCTCCACCACCTGCCCGATCCGGTGCGGGGCATCCAAGCCCTGGCCCAGAAGCTCAAGCCCGGCGGCTTTCTCCATGTTTTTGTCTATGGGGAACTGGGCCGCTGGGAGGTGCAACTGATGCAAAAGGCGATCGCCCTGCTCCAGGGCAGCCAGCGGGGGGACTACGGCGATGGTGTGGCGATCGGTCGGGCGCTATTTGCCAGCCTGCCAGCGGACAACCGCTTGGTGAAGTACGAACAGCAGCGCTGGGCCGCTGAGAACCAGCGGGATGAATGCTTCGCCGATATGTATGTCCATCCCCAGGAGATCGATTACAACTGCGAGTCGTTGTTTCAGCTCATTGATGCTTCCGGGCTGGCCTTCCTGGGGTTTTCCAATCCTGAGTTTTGGAACCTGGAGCGGCTGGTGGGCAACAATCCGATGCTGATGGCGCGGGCGGAGGGGTTGGGCGATCGCCAACGCTACCGCCTGATCGAACTGCTCGACCCCAATGTCACCCATTATGAGTTCTTCCTGGGCAAGCCTCCCCTGGCGCGCGAAGAATGGCAGGACGACCGAGCCCTGGCCACAGCGAAGGCCCGCCGCAATCCCTGTCTCCACGGCTGGCCGAGCCAGATGGTGCTGAGTCCAGATTATCGCCCTATTCACCTGTCTGAGGCAGAGTTTGCCTTCATGCAGGCCTGTGATGCCGCCCAGGGCCAGGCTCCGGTGGCGGAGCTGCTCCAGGGCTTGGGCCAGGAGTTAGGCCAGGATTTGGGCCAGGATCATGGGGATTTTGCTGGGGGGGGCGCTGGCGGGATGGCTGTTGCGCGATCGCTGTGGGCAAAACGCCTAATTTTGTTGGCTCCCTAAGCCGTCCTCCAATACCGTCCCCTCAAGCAACTCCCAAGCAACTCCCAAGTAACTCCCAAGTAACTCCCAAGCCGACCCGCTCCGCCCAGCCAATCCCCGGCCCTAGCAAGTTTCCATGAAGGATTGTTACCTGCCCATGCTATGATCTGGCTTGGCCTGAATCTGCATATGTACCTAGTCACCTAGGATTTTGGAGCAGTTTTGACTTCCCCCGAGAACGCGTTGTCCTTGACAACGGCACCGACATCGGCTCTGCCTGAGCCCAGTGCTGAACCACTCACCCCAGACCAAACCCAAGATGAACCCTCCTATGGGTTTAAGGGGGACTCCATGGATGAGTTTTATGCGCTGCGTCGAGAGCTGTTGTTTACGACCCTAGCCTTCACCGCCGTGGCCTTTGCCTCCGTGCTCGCCTACTACGGCTCCAGCGTCGCCCTGAGCTATTTGTTCGGTGCCGCCGTCGGTCTGTATTACCTGCGCATGTTGGCCAAGAGCGTTGAGCAATTAACTTCTCAAAAAGGTCTCGGCAAGTCCCGGATTGCCCTAGTGGCAATTTTGGTGATTTTGGCGGCGCGATGGGATCAAATCCAGATTTTGCCAGCCTTCCTGGGTTTTTTGACCTACAAGCTGGCCCTGATCTACTACACCCTTCGCATCACGCTGTTGCGTTAGCGATCGCCCCAGTCATAGCCCTCCAAACGCGCTAGATTCAGACCTTAGCTGCTGTGGCACAAGTGCGACTATACCGATGCCGAACATCTCAGATTTCTCGCATATGCTTCCCCTCGCCGAATTAGAAGTGGGCCAACATTTCTATTGGGACATCGGCGGTTTGTCCGTCCATGGCCAAGTCTTCATGACCTCTTGGTTTGTGATTGGTGCATTGCTCCTGGTCTCCGTTTTGGCCAGCCGCAACCTCCAGCGCATCCCCAGCGGTCTGCAGAACTTCATGGAATACGCGCTGGAGTTCATCCGCAACCTGGCGAAAGACCAGATTGGCGAGAAGGAATATCGTCCTTGGGTACCGTTTATTGGTACTTTGTTTTTGTTCATTTTTGTATCGAACTGGTCCGGTGCCTTGCTTCCCTGGAAGCTAATCAGCCTGCCCGAAGGCGAACTGGCTGCACCGACGAGCGATATCAATACGACCGTTGCATTGGCGCTGTTGGTGTCTTTGGCCTACATTTATGCTGGCTTTAGCCGCAAGGGCTTGGGATATTTCGGGAATTACATCCACCCGACTCCCATTATGCTGCCCTTCAAGATTTTGGAAGATTTCACCAAGCCTCTGTCCCTGAGCTTTCGTCTGTTTGGCAACATTCTTGCCGATGAGCTTGTGGTCGCCGTATTGGTGCTACTCGTTCCCCTGTTCGTCCCCCTGCCCGCTATGATTTTGGGCCTGTTCACAAGCGCGATTCAAGCTTTGATTTTCGCAACTCTGGCAGGTGCTTACATTGGCGAAGCCGTGGAAGAACACCACGACTAGCGTCGATTGATGCGCTGTTCAAGGCTGTGGGCACCGCCTGGTCAATTCAGGCGCACCCGCAGCACCTCGCCCCTCGGCCTGGGCTTCCGTCACGCGGTTATAAGTCCCAAGCCTGCCAAGGAGAAGTGGTTCGCTTCTTCTCCCGTTTTGGTGCGATCGCACCGTTTCATTCAATCAATTCACTGAATTTCTAAGTAGGGAAAAGCACAATGGATTCACTTACTTCTGCCGCTTCTGTATTGGCCGCTGCACTGGCTGTGGGCCTCGCTGCAATCGGTCCTGGCATTGGCCAAGGTCAAGCTGCGGGTCAAGCTGTAGAGGGTATTGCTCGTCAGCCCGAAGCTGAAGGCAAAATCCGTGGCACGCTGCTGCTCAGCTTGGCGTTCATGGAAGCCCTGACGATTTATGGCTTGGTTGTGGCCCTGGTGCTGCTGTTTGCCAACCCCTTCGCCTCCTAAATTTCTCCCGGAACGCTGAGAAATTCCGTATCGGATGCGTCAACTTAACGGGAGGTTCAGGTTTTGGCCGACCTCCCCGACGGTGACTCAACCAGCCATGGAGCGTAATCCCTTGACCCCCTGTCATGGATGATCGCTTCACGGGAAACTCCCAAGCCGCCAACGTTCCCGCCTGGACAGCCTGTCCGGAGCGTTCTGTGGGGTTTGGAAGCTGTCAAGCAGCGAAGCTAGGTGGGAAATTAGGAAGAGATGTTTGATATTGATGCAACGCTGCCCCTGATGGCAGTGCAGATTTTAGTCCTAGTCGCTCTGTTGAATGCGGTTTTTTCAAATCCCATCGGCAAGGTTCTCGATGAACGCAGCGAGTTTGTGCGCAGCAATCGGCTCAATGCCCAGGAGCGGCTGGATCGCGCCAAGCAAATGGCAGCAGAGTACGAAGCTGAATTGACTGAGACCCGCAAACAGGCTCAGAAAATTGTGGCGGAAGCCCAAGGAGAAGCCCAAGCTCTGGCGTCTCAGCAGACGACCCAAGCTCAGCAGGAAGCGGCTCAGCAGCGGGAAGCTGCCCAAAAGGAAATCGACCAGCAAAAGCAAGCTGCCATGGCATCGCTGGAGCAGCAGGTTGATCAACTCAGCAATCAAATTGTTGAGAAGCTTCTGAGCAGCGTTTCAGGCTAAGCCCCGCTGGCGCGTCCCACTGGGGCGATTTGGCTGTTTGGTCTGACTTTTGCTGTGAGTCTCTTTTTGCTTCGAGTCACTTTTCGATTTGAGTCACTTTTTGGTTTGAGTCACTTTTTTCGAGTCATTTAGACCGCCCACTGTAGAGGCGTGCTGCTCTCGTGAGCGTGCGTCAGTTTTTGGAAAAGCACCATGGGAATGTTTGTCTTGCTGGGAGCAGAAGCGGCCCACGGCGAAGGCGGAATCGGAATCAACCCCGATATTTTTGAAGCGAACTTGATCAATCTCGCGATTGTGATTGGTTTGCTATTTTATGCCGGGTCGAATTTTTTGGGAAAAACCCTGTCTGAGCGTCGCCAGGGCATTGAGACCGAGATTCAAGAAGCCGAAGCCAACTTAAAACAGGCTGAGGTTGCTTTGGCGGAGCAACAGAAGAATGTTGCCCAGGCCAAGGTCGAGGCGGAGCGTATCTTGGTGGATGCCAAGGCCCGTGCTGCTTCGAATCGCGAATCGATTTTGGCCCAGGCGACCCAGGACGTAGAGCGCATGAAGTCCTCCGCCGCCCAAGACCTCAGCGCCGAGCAGGAACGCGCGATCGCCGAACTGCGCCAGCGTGTGGTCGATAAGGCTTTGGCTAAGGTCAAGGAGCAGCTCCCTGGCCGACTAGACGAAGCCGCTCAAAAGCAGTTGATTGATCGCTCAGTCGCGGTCTTAGGAGAATAGGCATGAAGGGAAGTGCGGCGATGGCCGAGGTGATTGAGCCCTATGCAGAGGCGTTGATGTCTCTGGCTCAAGATGCCAATTTGGTGGATCAATTTGGCGAGGATGCTGCCAGCATTCTGGACGTGATGGCCTCTTCCGAGGAGCTTTCGAGCTTAGTCATGAGCCCGGTATTTGAAGCGGCTCAGAAGAAGGCTGTGCTGCGCCAGATTTTTGAGGGCCAGCTCCAGGGCAATATGGTGAATTTTTTGCTGCTGTTGGTGGATCGTAAGCGTGAGGCTTACATCCCCGGCATCTGTAAGCGTTACCAAGCCCTGATGCGCGAGCTCAAAAAGATTGTCCTAGCTGAGGTGACGGCCACGGTGGATCTCAGTGATGGGCAGCGCCAAGCGATTGAGCAGAAGGTCAAGGCCATGACCGGGGCTGAGGCTGTGGAGCTAGAGGCCAGCATCAATCCTGACCTGATTGGTGGCGTGATCATCAAGGTTGGCTCCCAGGTGTTTGATGCTAGCCTCAGCGGCCAGTTGCGCCGCATGGCCCTCAATTTCAGCGCCTCCTGATTGAGCGCTGCTGCACCGCGCTGAGGTGATCGCCCCGGTGGCGGTTCAAGCTTTTGCCTCTTCCCGTTTTTCCCTGGCCCGTTTTTCCCTGGCCTCCTTTCCTGGCCCGTCTGCGGCCCGTCTGCCCTGGCCCGTTCCGCCCTGGCCATAGTCCGATTCCGTAAACCCTAGCTTTCAAACCTGATACCGATGGTAAGCATTAAGCCCGAAGAGATCAGCAGCATTATTCGCCAGCAGATCGAGAGCTACAGCGATGAAGTCAAAGTTTCCAATGTGGGCACCGTGCTCCAAGTGGGCGATGGCATTGCCCGCATCTATGGCCTCGACCAGGCCATGGCTGGTGAGCTGCTCGAATTTGAAGATGGCACGGTGGGCATTGCCCTCAACCTCGAAGAGGACAACGTCGGCGCGGTGTTGATGGGCGATGGCCTCAGCATCCAAGAGGGCAGCACGGTCAAGTCCACCGGCAAGATTGCCCAGGTTCCCGTGGGTGAGGCTATGCTGGGTCGCGTCGTCGATGCCCTAGGTCAGCCCCTGGATGGCAAGGGCGAAATCGCCACCAGTGAGACCCGCCTAATTGAGTCCATGGCCCCCGGCATTATTGCCCGGCGCTCGGTCCATGAGCCCATGCAGACCGGCATCACCTCCATCGACGCGATGATTCCCATCGGTCGGGGCCAGCGGGAGTTGATCATTGGCGATCGCCAGACCGGCAAAACCGCCATTGCGATCGACACCATTCTCAACCAAGCCGACCAAAACGTCGTCTGCGTCTACGTCGCCATTGGCCAGAAGGCCGCTTCCGTGGCCCAAATCGTGGATGTGCTGCGGGAGCGCGGTGCCCTCGACTACACCATCATCGTCGCCGCCAACGCCTCCG
Source organism: Synechococcales cyanobacterium RM1_1_8 (assembly GCA_012032745.1). GTDB lineage: Bacteria > Cyanobacteriota > Cyanobacteriia > PCC-9006 > JAAUQQ01 > JAAUQQ01. The sequence goes on along the minus strand of JAAUQQ010000022.1, from coordinate 3,562 downwards.
ACCCCGCGACGCTGCAATACCTAGCCCCCTACACCGGCGCGGCCATGGCTGAGTACTTCATGTATAAGGGTCAAGCCACCCTGGTGGTCTACGATGACCTCTCCAAGCAGGCAGCGGCCTATCGCCAAATGTCCCTGCTGCTGCGTCGTCCGCCCGGTCGGGAAGCCTACCCCGGCGATGTGTTCTACTTGCACTCCCGTCTGCTGGAGCGGGCCGCCAAGTTATCCGATGCCCTGGGCGCAGGCAGCATGACTGCGCTGCCCATCATCGAAACCCAGGCCGGTGACGTTTCGGCCTATATTCCCACCAACGTGATTTCGATTACGGATGGCCAGATCTTCCTGACGCCGGATCTGTTCAACGCCGGTATCCGCCCTGCGATTAACGTCGGTATTTCGGTGTCCCGCGTGGGCTCTGCGGCCCAGACCAAGGCCATTAAGAAAGTGGCGGGTGTGATGAAGCTGGAGCTGGCCCAGTTCGATGAGCTGGCGGCCTTTGCCCAGTTTGCCTCGGATCTGGATAAGGCCACCCAGAATCAACTGGCTCGCGGTGAGCGCCTGCGGGAGCTGATGAAGCAGCCCCAGTTCTCTCCTCTGCGCCTGCCGGAGCAGGTGGCGGTGGTTTATTCTGGCGTCAAGGGCCTGATCGACGACATGCCCACGGAGAAGGTTGCGAGCTTTGTGATTGAGCTGCGGGAGCAGCTCAAGGGCTCTAAGTACACCGAGATCGTCGCGGAAACCAAAAAGCTCGAAGATGAAGCTGAGGGGTTGCTGAAGCAGGCGATCGAAGAAGCGAAGAAGTCTGTCATGGCTGCGGCCTAGAACGTGGCTTCGGAATGGTCCTGGATTCAGGACCATTTTGGGGTGTTGGTTCTTTGATAAACACTGAATTGGTCGAGCAGCTATGGCTAACTTAAAATCCGTTCGCGATCGCATCAAGTCGGTCAAGAACACGCGAAAAATCACGGAAGCAATGCGCCTCGTGGCCGCCGCCAAGGTGCGCCGCGCCCAGGAGCAAGTGCTCAACACCCGTCCCTTTGCCGATCGCCTAGCCCAGGTGCTGAGCGGCTTGCAGGGTCGGCTGAAGTTTGAAGATGTCGATCTGCCGCTGATGAAGCAGCGAGAGGTCAAGCGAGTGGCGCTGGTGGTGGTGTCGGGCGATCGCGGCCTCTGCGGTGCCTACAACACCAACGTCATCCGTCGCGGCGAAGAACGGGCCAAGGAACTCACCGCAGCGGGCGTTGACTTCACCTATGTCTTGATTGGCCGCAAAGCCAACCAATATTTCAAGCGACGGGAGCAACCCATCGAAGCCAGCTACACCGGCCTAGAGCAGGTGCCCACGGCGGATGAAGCGGCGATGATTGCGGATGAAATCCTCACCTGCTTCCTGGCGGAAGAAGTGGACCGCGTCGAGCTGGTCTACACCAAGTTTGTTTCCCTGGTGGCCTCTCGCCCCGTGGTGCAAACCCTGCTGCCCCTGGATCGCCAGGGCCTGGAGGCCAAGGATGATGAGATGTTCCGCCTGACCACGCGCGGCGGCAGTTTCGCCGTCGAGCGGGAAGCGGTGCAGTCTCAGCAGGCCGAACTGCCTCGGGACATGTTGTTTGAGCAGGATCCAGCCCAGATTCTGGATGCCCTGTTGCCCCTGTACCTCAACAACCAGCTCCTGCGAGCCCTGCAAGAATCTGCGGCCAGCGAACTGGCAGCGCGGATGACGGCCATGAACAATGCCAGCGACAATGCCAACGAACTCGTTGGCAAGCTGACCCTGGAATATAACAAGGCTCGCCAAGCTGCGATTACCCAGGAATTGTTGGAAGTGGTGGGTGGTGCAGAGGCCCTTGCTGGTTAGCCACGACTGACGCTCATTGATCATTCCTGGCTTAAATTAATGGCTTCAGAAAACCCGTTCCTTGAGCGGGTTTTTCTGTGGTGAGATGGTGAAGGTCAGATGGCCAGTCACTCGCACCTTAGGGACAATGGTTCCCCTAACATCGTTTTTTTCACATCAACGTTTATAACTGTTTTTGGATCAGACCCATGGCCAATACCTACTCCGTTGAACTCGTCCGCGATGGCAGTAGCCAGACGATTCAGGTTCGTGATGATCAAACCATCCTAGAAGCAGCCGGAACAGCGGGCGTGGAATTGCCCAGCTCTTGTAATGCGGGGGTTTGCACCACCTGTGCGGCCAAGATTTTGTCCGGCGAAGTGGAGCAGCCCGATGCCATGGGGGCTAGCTTGGAGTTGCAAGTGCAGGGTTTTACGCTGCTTTGTGCGGCCTATCCCCGCTCTGATCTCAAGATCGAAACCCACCAGGAAGATGAGCTGTACCGATTGCAGTTTGGCCAGTTTCAGAATTAAGTTTGAACACTAATCGCGTGGTCGAATGATCCCTGGTTAACCCGAGTTCGACAAAATCTGGCCCCCACTCCCCTAACCCCTTGCCCCCAATTCTGGAGGAAGGGGAATTAAATGCAAAACCGTTGTTCTGGCTGTTTCTCCCCTCTCCCAGAATTGGGATGAGGGGCCGGGGGAGAGGGCATTTTGAGGTTATCGAACTCAGGTTGGTTAGCTAGCTGAGGCAGCTTTGACCTGGGCATACAACGCCTTGAACTGCCGCTGCCGCTCGGCGTGAACGACGATCACCCCCGGATAATCCCCCCGCTCCAATGCACCCAGCTCGCCGCTCAAAATGGAGCCGGTATCTGCCAACTTCAGCTCCGGCACCCAGCGGCGAATATACTTCGCCTCCCTGTCAAACTTCTGCGCCTGGGTGTAGGGATTAAAAATTCGCAGCGGCTTCGGATCCATCCCACTCGATGCGCTCCACTGCCAGCCGCCATTATTGGCCGACAAATCCCCATCCACCAACTTCTGCATAAAATACTGCTCCCCCCAGCGCCAATCAATAATCAAATCCTTTGTCAAAAAACTCGCCACAATCATCCGGCAGCGGTTGTGCATCCAACCCGTGGCATTCAACTGCCGCATGGCCGCATCGACGATGGGATAGCCCGTCCGCCCCTCACACCAAGCCTGAAACAGACCCTCATTGTTCTCCCAGGGAAACTTGTGCCACAGCTCCCGATAAGGCCCCTGGGCTAAATCCGGGAAAAAGTACATCGCATGTTGGTAAAACTCTCGCCAGGCCAGCTCCTGCTGCCATACAATCACCCCCCGTCGAGCCTCATCCGCATTACTTTTGCCATAGGCCTCCATCGTCCGCTGCCACACATCCCGAATGCCCAGCACGCCAAACTTAAACGCCGCGCTGAGAAAGGATGTCCCCACAACCGCAGGGAAGTTCCGCTGATCGTCATAGCCCAGAATTGTCTCCCGCCCATCGCAAAAGTTCGCCAACTGCTCATAGGCCGCAGCACTGCCCGGAGCCAGGGCAACCGCGCCCCCCAGCTAAAGCTCAGGTCCTTGAGGCTCGGCAGAGCAGTTGCGCCAGCATCCTGCGCCTTGCCTTTGTCGGTCGGTGAAAGCTGAGTGCATCCTGCCAAGCTCAGAGCCGGGGCTTGCTTTTTCTGACTAAACCAATTCTTCTTGAACGG
>JAAUQQ010000390.1 GCA_012032745.1 Synechococcales cyanobacterium RM1_1_8 | reverse complement strand
GCTGGTCGCCTCCGTCACGGTGCCCTGTTCGCGCCACTGGGGCTGGGGCAGGCAGGGAATTTGCTGGGTTTCTAGGGGCGATCGCTGTTCTTCAAACACCGCATTGATCGCCGCCACCGCCTCATCCCGCAGGCGAGCCTCGACGGTTTTGAAGGCCCGCGCCAGCCAGCTCCCATTAAACACCTCCCCATAGAAGCGATTGCTTAGCTGTAGCTCCTGATCTTCCAGCTTGGCCAATCCAGACTGAACCAAGCGCCGCTGCACATGGTCCAGCAGGTCCGCTGGAAAGGTGCGGCCCCGGCGCAGGCGACGGTAGAGCCGCAGCATTTCCAGGCTGCGGGGATCTTGGATCATAATTCTGCAAATGTCCCGCAGATGCTTAATCAGCTCTGGATCGCTGCAATATTTGATCAAGTTGGTGCGCACATAGGTATCAATCCAGATGCCTTCAGCATCAAAGGCCGATTGCTCTGGTTCGAGGGAATGCTTGCCCTTGGGCGAAAGTGGCCCCTGAAGTATCAACTCATAGAGCCGATAGGTTAAGAAAGGCTGGCCAGCGGTCCAATCCAAGATGTGTTGGGTCACCAGGGTCGGCGACACATTGGGCTGGAGCAGCTTGACGCGAAATTCAAAGTCTTGGGCAATCTGGCTGACAAGATAGCCGGAGCGTTGAACCATGGGTCCGGGGAATGAAGGGGCTAGGGGGAAGCAGAACTGGGGAGAAGCCGAGCTGGTAAATGCGGTTCCCAAATTATAGGGTTTCCCCCCTCTAAAAAGGTTTAAGCCTTGATAAGGAAAGTAGAGAATTCGTGACTTATGCGGATGTCAAAATTCGCCCCTATCTTGCTGGTTATCACCTCTATGAGTCGATACCCCTCAGGTCAAAAGTCTTGTCCCATAGGGATCCTGTTCTGCCCTGGAGCGGCTGGGGCAAGCGGGTGTTCCCCCATCGCTCCAGCACCGATGCTCGCTTAAATTAAGGCTGTCTTTACTGTTAAGGCTGTCTTAAGCTACTGGCCGCTCTAGATCGCCCGAGCAGATCAACCGCCGCCACGGCTCAACAACAGCCGCCACCGTCATAGTGCCAAGTGGAAGCTGTGACCAGAACATCTTCAAATTGGTTCAATTGGGCAGCGGTCTTGTCGCAGATCGCCAGGGGCACCCCCGGCAGCAGAACATGGCCAGCCTGGTCATCAAAGGAGGGGTCAGCCCCGGCATAGGCCGCCATTTTGCCCGTAAAGACACAGGCCCCATCGGCGCGATCGCCACCTTAAATGAAACCGTGTCGAGGCTCTCCAGCCAGAGGTGCTGATCCAAACCGTAGGTTCGGCGATCGAGCAAACGATAGGGGCGGCGGGCCCGCACTTCCACCTGGCCGAACCCTGCGCCGATGATGCGCTCTAGGTAGCCTTCATAGGTGAGGGCACCCGAAAGGCAGAGGGCGCGCAGGCGATCGTCGCGCTGCAAATGTTCAGGGATCGGCCGAGTGGCGATGGGATCGCTCATCACCAGACGGCCACCGGGCTTGAGCACGCGGTGGGCTTCGCCCAGGGCCTTGGACAGATCTTCGGGTTCAAATATGTTAAACAGGCAGTTTTGGGCCACCACATCCACCGAGGCATCGGCCACGGGCAGGGCAAAGGCATCTCCAGCCTGGAGCGTGACAAACTCGGGATCAAACCAGTCATTGGCCTTGGCGGCGATCGCCAAGTTCCGCGCCGCTGCCTCCCGCATGGAATCCACGGGGTCCACGGCAATCACAGCCCCCGGCCGCCGGGAGAAATAGGCGAATTGCAACGCTTCCAAGCCACCTCCCACGCCCACATATAACACCGTAGGTGCATTGGCCAGTTCAGCGGGATGGACGGTGGTGCCACAGCCATAATTCATCTCCTGCATGGCTGGGGGAACCACCAGCCCTGGCATTTTCATCGGGGTGCTTTGCACACAGCAAAGGCCCACATCCGGGGTTTGGGCAACTTCAGTGTAAAAATCGGCAACGGCTTCTAAGTAACTCATGCGAATGCTCTCGAATGGGATGGGTTGACTGACCCTCTGATCCTATCGAGGTGAGCTGAAGTTTGACGGAGTGGTTTTTGAGAGAGATGGTCTTTGGGGTGAATGGTCTTTGGGCTGAGGCTGCTGAGGGCCAACGGAGGATGGTTCAGGCCGTTTGGGGCAGGTCAAACTCCAGCTCCGCTAGGGCTTGGCGGGCTGCCTGGAAGTCGTAGGCGAGGGGGGGCTTGGCGGGCTGGTAGTCGCGGGCGATCGCTGGGCCATGGCGCAGAACAGCATTGACGAGGGTGCAGGGCTGGTGGCTGAAGTTAATGGAACCATGGCAGATACCGGGGGGAATGCGCACCAGTTGGGGGTGTTTTTCGCTGAGAGGAATGTAGCAATAGCGACGATTTTCTAGGACGACCAAAACGAAGCTGCCCCGCACGACCAGCAGTTGATCGGTTTGGTTGCGATGGACGAAGAGGTCATCAACGCTGTGGGCTGGGATCTGCACGAGCATGGTTTGATCGCTGGCCTGGGGCGTGTAGAACTGGGACATGCCACCTTGAACCGATGCGAGCTGAACGAGTTCGATTTGTTTGGCTAGAGCCATGGTGCATCCTCCTCAGGAAAGATGAAACGGTGAACGTCCAGGCCTGGGGTTCTTGGAGCAATAGTAGGGAGAATTTTTGTGAATTGATGTTGCAACAAACACTTTTAAGTGCATCTACAGCTTTAGATGGAGATCAAGCCAGCGATGATGGCGAAGCCAATCGCCAGACCTGGCAATGATGCGGGGGAGGATCCCTGTTCCTGCTCTGCTAGGTGGCGGCATTGGCGGCTTCGAGGGGCATAAAACCGGGGGGACAGCGCAGCGCCACCGCTGCCACTGGGGGGCGGGGGGAACGCTCGGGGGTGAGGTTTTGGTTTTGGGGCTGGCGAAGGGCTGGGGTAGGCTGCGCTGGAGCTGTTGTTGGAGGGTTTGGCTCCAGCTTAGGTTGGGGCGTTCTTGCTGGCAGATCAGGCTGTCTAGGGCATTGCGATCGCCCGCCACCGTCGCCCAGAAGCTGGGCAGTCCTGGCTGGTTTGCCCTGGCCCAGAGGATGACCTGATCTGGGTCTGGATTGGTACCTTGAGCTGGGTCTGGATTTGTACCTTGAGCTGGGGCCTCTCGCCGGGAGCGCAGGCTCGCCCTGGATTGGATGTGGTAGTGAAAATATTGGGTTTGGGCCGCCAAGCCCCAGGTCGAGGCCGCCAGGCCTGGGGAAAATGTCCCATGGTCGAGAAAGTACACCTGTTGGGCCTGGCTCATGGCCTTGAGTTTGAGTTCGACATTCTCGCGCTGGGCGATCTGGATCTGTCGGTGGAAGCTGGGAATGACGACGGTGGTGGTCAGGGTTTTGCCGAGCTGGAGAAGGCTGAGGCTGGCGATCGCCAACCCAACCCAGTGCCCTATTGCATGGCCTAGGCGGCGGGAGCGGGGCCGGGGAGGAGTGATTGGCTCGTAATCTGGGCCGTAGTTTTGGCAGCGATCTGGGCTGTGATCTGGGCCGTGATCTGGGCCGCGATCTGGGCCGTAGTTTTGGCCATCACTGGCCTGGCTAGCTGGCGGAGTCCACTGTTCCATCTGGGGCGACCTCGGGTTGGCCTTAAGGTGCCCGGAGGGGAACGCGCTTCATTCGGAAGGACTACGGATTTGCCGCTGGTGCTGGGTTTGACGGCTGGGTAATTTGGCTGGGGAATTTGGCTGGGGAATGCTGAGCGGGGAATGGGGGAGTGCGATCGCTGGGGGAGTGCGATCGCCTACGGCGAGGTCTGTCTTTGAGGCGTGAAGCAATCTTGCCAGGGTTGCCCACCCAACTCCAGGGGCAGCGAACAATCCATATCGACTCTTTATCTCCAGGTATTGCTTTCGTGTAAAACTCCTTGCTCGGGAATAAAACCGTGGCCAGCAACCAGGCCGCCAGCCCAGCCAGGCCGCCAGCCCAGCCAAAGCGCGCCATCGCCGATCTCAGCCAATCTGCATCGGATCCACATCCACCAACAGGCTGACGCCCTTGGGGCAATGCTGGCGAAGCACGGACAGCGGCAACAGGTCCAGCCCCGCAGCGGACTTGAGCAGAAGCTGCCAGCGAAACCGCTGGGCCACGCGGGGAATGGCGGCGGGGGAAGGCCCCAACAGCTCCCAGGACGGATTGGAGGCTGATCCTGATACTGGCCCTGAAACGGGCTGAAGTTGATTCCCGGCCCCAGCCTGAATCCCCTCCCCAAGCCAGGCTTCCAGCACCCGCCGCAGTTGTGTAGCGGTCCGCTCCACCTCAGCCTCGTTCTG
>JAAUQQ010000021.1 GCA_012032745.1 Synechococcales cyanobacterium RM1_1_8 | reverse complement strand
AGTTCGTAAGACAAGGCGTTTGGCTCCAAAAATCGTACTTTTTTAGCCTAGCCCTGGGAAGTTGCGGCGGACAATGCCCCTTGGGGGGACATTCATTGGATTACTGATAATGAAAACCATTATCATGGTGGAATATCCTTTGAGGCTGTGTCATGTACAGAACGCTTGGGTCCATCGGTCGAGTCTTGAAATTTGGGCTGGGAGGATTGGGAGCGGGGGCGATCGCCCTGGCCCTGGTCGCCTGCGCTCCCACGGCCTCTAATCAAAGCGACTCCAACAACACCGCCACTGGCGGCATCAGCGACAATGATGCCGCTGGGAGTGATGCTGCTGGGAACAAGGCTGTTGTGGAAGACAAGGCTGTTGGCGAAAACCAGACCGCTGGCGGAGACGGCAAGCTCCAAGTCGTCACCACCTTCCTGCCCATGACCCAGTTCACCCAGGCCGTCGCCGGGAGCTGTGCCGAGGTCAGCCAGATTCTGCCCAGCAACGTCAGCCCCCACGACTACCAAGCCAAACCCACCGATGCCCAACGCATCGCCCAGGCAGATGTGTTGGTCCAAAATGGCCTGGAGCTAGAAAGTTTTCTAGAGCCGATGATCGAAAATGCAGGCAACCCTGACCTAAAGATCATTGAAGCCAGCGCCGGGCTCGATCTGATCGCCATGGCCGAGGAAGGCCACGACCACGGCCACGAGGAAGGCCACGAGGAAGGCCACGACCACGGCCACGAGGAAGGCCACAGCCACGACCATGGCGAATTCGATCCCCACGTCTGGCTCGACCCCCAGCGGGCCGCCGCCCAGGTCAATGTCATTCGAGACGGCTTGATCGCTGCCGCACCCGATTGCCAGACAGAATTCACCGCCAATGCTGCCGCCTACACCGACCAGCTCAACGCCCTAGATGAAGAAATTCAACAAACCCTGGCTCCCTTTGCGGGTAAAACCTTTGTCACCTACCACGACTTCGCCAACTACTTTGCGGCGCGCTACGGCCTGGAAGTGGACTTCCTCGTCGGCGTTCCCGAAGAAAATCCCTCTCCCGAGGATGTAAAACGGGTGATCGAAACGGCCAACAGCTCAGAGCTCAAGACCCTGCTGGCGGAGTCTGAGGTTGCCGCCAGGCCCTTCCAAGCCCTAGCTAACGACTTGGGCGTCGAGGTGAGCACCTTTCGCCCCAACGAGACCGCTGGGGCAGATGGCTTGGCACCGGATTATTACCTGACGGTGATGCGGGAAAATGTGGCGAATTTGGCCGCAGCCTTTGGAGCCCAGGCGGAGTAATGCTGGGCAGGGTCTAGTACCGGGCGGCAGGGCTTTTAGCCAGAATTGGGAATGGCTGGGGTGTTCCAGGCGCTTGAACTAAGGTTCCAAAGGGCTTATGGTGAACAACGTAACATGGCTGAATCCCCAGTGAATTCAGTCGAGGAGCATCCTCAAACAAGGCTAAACGGAGCGAGTTAGATCCATGCTCAAGATCATTTCCACCCTTATCGCCCAGGCCTCCCCTGCCCCGGCTGTTCAAGCACACTGCGATGGCCCCTGCGGCGTCTACGATCCTGCTTCGGCTCGGGTCACTGCCGAGGCTGTGGTTTCCATGACCAAGAAAATCTTGGCCCTAGAGGCCCCCGCCCCAGGCGATGCTGCCGCCCAGGTGGCCTATAACAACACCCTGTCTCGCTACATTGCCATCAAAGAAGAGCAGGCCCAAAAGACCAAAGCGGATCTGCTGATCCTTTGGACCGACTATTTTAAGCCGGTGCATCTAGAGAAGTTCCCCGACCTCCACGACACCTTCTGGAAAGCGGCGAAGCTCTGTTCTGCCTGCAAGGTGGAAGTCAGCCAGCAACATGCGGATGAGCTGATGGCGGCGGTGGAGAAAATCCACAATATGTTCTGGGCTTCGAAGGAGCGCGAAGTCACTTTTGTGAAGGCGAGCTAGTCTGCCCCTGGATCGGTCGCTGGCATCGGCCATGGCCAATCACCGAGACCAGAATAACTTTACTGGCGAGGAAGCTGTTCTCGCCAGTTTTTGTCTGGAGCCGTTTCCGCCACTGCCCGAGCTGAGCTGGTCGGCATTGCTGCTGTGGCTGGTTCGGCGGCGATCGCGCCACCGCATTGCAGGCCGCTCAATGTTGCCCCTGCTGCAACCGGGGGATGAGATTCTCTACGATCCCCGAGCCTACGGAACCACTGGGCCGTGCCCTGGGGAGTTGGTGATTGTGCAACATCCCCAGCGAGCAGAATTACGCATGATTAAACGGATTGTGGCGATCGCCCAGGATGCACCGGCAGCGGCTGGGGGGGGGCGATCGCTACTTCCTGCTCGGCGACAACCGGGCTGAGAGCAGCGACAGTCGAAGCTTTGGCTGGGTTGGGCGATCGGCCCTGGTGGGCAAGGTCACCCACCGCTTTAGAGCAGCCGCCACAGAAGTTAGGACGCTTTGAGAACAGCTTCGATGGCTTCCCGAAGCGTGTCATGTTGGTCAATTTCCTTGACCTGGCCGGGCTTCAGCTCTGGAATCAGGCAGGTCTCGAGCCAGAGTTCAAACACCTCTCGATTACAACCTGAGTTCGACAGCTAGAAAGCAGCTTGAGGAAGGGCTTTGAGCTCGTAATCAGGGATGGCCAAAGAGGGTTTATCTGGATGGTAAGAATAGGCAATCAGGCCGGAGACGAGATTAACGAGAAAATTGAAGGGGCTCCGATGCCTAGAATGCTCAATTTGACAGATGTTTTTGAGCTGGTCATTGACCGTTTCGATGATGGGTCTTTTGCGCAGCAGAATCTTGTCGAGCAACTTAACGAGGGTGTTCTTCATATTCTTGCGGCGCTTGGCAATCAGCTCAAGACCTCGCTCAAAGAGCTCTTGAAACAGAGCTTGTGAAACATATCCTTTATCTCCAAACAGTTTGCCCACCAGGTCTTTGGCCATTTCTGGGACCGGCTTTCGGTCATCCGTATTCCCTGGAGTCAAAGCGACCGAGAGCAGTTCACCTCGGTCATTGATGATCAGATGGAGTTTGAAGCCGAAATACCAGGCCACTGAGGATTTACCCCACCCCGCTAAGCCTTTGAAGGTTTTATGAGCCCGAGCCCGGTTGGGATGACAGACCTCCAGGGAAGTGGAATCGATAAAACTGACTCCGGTCAGTTCACCGAAGCAGCAACTGTTGAGAAAACACACCAATCCCATAAAGCTCCAAGGCATTAGCTCTACGAAGCGGCCATAGCTCACCAGATTGGGGAAGGCTTCATTCCAATCGACCAGCACTTTGTTGGTGTAGAAGTCCTTGAAGGTCCGATAGCCAGACCCATGAAAGGCAATGACGATCGTCATGACCTCACTGACGCTGAGTCGAGACTGATAGCGCTTGGCTTGGCCTTCATACGGCAGTTTGGCAATCTCGCGTTCACTGAAGCGCTCAAAGCTTTGATAGAAGTCATCGACATCGCAGAAAATCTGGGTCAAGTTGAGGCGAGTTATAGCAGCAGCCACAAGAGTTAGGACGTAGACTAGGTGATGTAGTCGTCAATCCTGAAGTCGAGATGGCCAAAGCCTACAGTTACGATTTTCGTTGCAAAGTGATTGAGGCGATCGAACTCGACGGTCGCAAGAAGTACGAAGTCGCTGAGTTCTTCAATATCAGTCGCAATACCATCAATCTCTGGCTGCGACGCAAGGCTGAGACGGGTGACCTGCATGAGCGGCCCCGAAATCCCCTCAATCCGAGTACAAAGCTGACTGACTTGGACGAATTCCGTAAGTTTGTACGAGCCAATGGAGATAAGACCCAGCCTCAGATGGCTGAACTTTGGAAAGACGACATCAGCGCTCGCACGATTTCGCGAGGACTTCAGAAAATCGGGTTTACGCGAAAAAAAAGACCTACGGCTACAAAGAACGTGATGAAGAAAAGCGACGAGCTTTCCTCCTCCGATTAGCCACCCTCAAGCCTGAATTGCTGGTCTACATGGATGAGTCTGGAATAGACCATCGAGACAACTATAGACCAATAAGAGCTGTAGAAGCGTTATGAGCGATGCGCTTCGTCTATTTCAACGCGGGCATCGGCCCTCGCCGGGAGGCGAGGCGATCCGCGAGGCGCGTCGGTTCGGGCAGTTTGTATTTTGTGGTGCAGCTCAGCAAGATCGCGATCGCCCTCTCCAAGCTCACCCGATGCCCAATGGAAATGAACAGGGGCTTGATGTGGGTGCGGGTGCGGAGGACGGCTCCGATGCGATCGCCTTTGTCCATCAGCTCGGTCCAGTTGCCTTTTTCGGCGGCGGGTTCTGCGTAGGTGCCGATGTAGCGGGATTTGGCGACGCCAATGGTGGGCTTATCCAGGAGCAGGCCGAGGTGGCTGGCGATGCCGAGGCGGCGGGGGTGGGCGATGCCTTGGCCGTCGCAGAGGATGAGGTCGGGCTCGGTTTTGAGTTGGGCGAGGGCTTCGAGCAGGGCGGGGGCTTCGCGGAAGGAGAGCAGGCCGGGGATGTAGGGGAAGGTTGTTGGGGTGCGGGCGATCGCGGTCTCAACCAGTTCCAGCTCGGGAAAGGTCAGCACGACTACGGCAGCACGGGTGACGGTGCCGCCCTCTTCAAAGCCCACGTCTACGCCTGCGACGTATTGGATGTCGCCCAGGTCGTCGGTGGTGATGATTTGGGTGGCGAGCTGGCGCTGGAGGGCGATCGCGGCCTGGGTGTCCTTGGGCCAGTCGGGCTGGGAGATGTTCATGCTTCGAGCTTAGCAAGCTTGTAAAGCCTCTCCTACACTAGGTCCACATGTCGTTTTCATGAAACGGAAGCTGTTAATGAAGTTTAGTTGCGGGAAACCTCACAATGAGCAGAGTGATTCCTTTACTTTCTAAATGCAAGGTAAATTGACATTTAGTTGGGTGGCGGTCAATTGACTTCAGGCGGAGAAATAACTTGAGATTACTAAAGATTTTGGGTTGGCTGGCTTTGAGCCTGGTCATTAGCAAGAGTCTAAACACCTTTTATAGTTCGCCCGAACTATTCCTGGCAATGGCAATTTATTTAGCACCACTAATATTATTCGGCATCCAACGGGAGTCGGTCACGGCTCAAGACACTTTAGGGCTTTGCGGTAATCGCATTAAGGTTAAGTCCGTAACCCATGAATGGGTTACCTTCTGGGGCATTCGCTTGGGAGCGGGTCGAGAAACAGAATCTAAAGTTGACTGGCTACCGGATACAGATTTGACACAGCTTGTAAAAGGAGCGACATCACTGGTAGTGCAAATATTGCCACTAGTCTTGACTGGATTTGTTAGGATCCCTTTAAAGACGTTTGGCTAAATATCTTATGGCTGTTGTATTGCTTCTCCAATCTACAAAAAGCGTTCTGTAGAGAAGCATAAATTTTCAAACATCTGCTCAAGCTGACTTGTTAAAGCCATTACCATAAACAATAATTTCAACCCCACCTGCCACTACTGAAGGGTTGGCAATTTTTACACCTATTACACCTTCATAGCCTTTATCCTTCGCTTTTTGTTCTAGCTCTATGAGCGCATCGTCTAATGCTGTACTAATCAATTTTTCGTAATGAACCATACGTCCACCGGCAAGATTCCGAACATTCTCACGAATATCATTGACAACGTTTGCTGCACGAATTCGTACAACTGTGAGCAATTCACCGACTTCTATAGATGAGTCTGGAGAGTGGTCTAAACTAATTAACATCTTCTACCTTGGGTGCCTGTTGGCTGGAGAGGTTTTGCAGAGATTTCAATTGCGCTTTCTTTTGAAGAATGTTTAGAAACGAGCTATAAATCCTCATAATTAGTAGCAAGAGCATAACTAGAAGGGAAAAGAGTAATCCTATTCCTAAACCGAAAAAGTTAATACCATACTTAGTCTTTGCAAGTCGCCAATAGATATCTCCACTAGACAAAAGCCACACATTTTTTACTAAAGAGAATGCATTCTCTTCCTGCTGCCAAAAACTAATTGCTGCTTTGATATTGTGGCTTTGAACAATGTAGGCCATAACATCAGAATTCTTAATGATGGGCTTATCGTCGAGTAAAAACTGAATTAGGTCATTAGTCTCAGACTTCTTGAGGTTTGAAATGTATCCTGAAAGTCGCTCTAGGTCTTGAGAAGACACTATCTTAGCCAAAGGGATTAGATTAGGAGAAGCTATTTCAAGCAATCTCTGGATGGCACTGTTCTCTAATAGCGATAGCTTGGCGATTACTTCAGACTCATCCAGGCGCAATAGATCAACAAGCAAAGAACGATTTAATCCTTCACGAGATAAATGTTTGTAGAGCCCTAAGTCAACAACTTGACCGACATATCCGCCTGCAAGATCAGACCAAGCCACAGCCTCTGGGATACTGCCTGTATCCTTAATAATAATTCTAGCTTTCGGGGGTAGAGCCAAGGCTTCTGCAAAGCTACTGTCTTGAATTGCTTCAATAAGCCGACGTCGGCCCATATTATCTAGGGACATTCCCACAAGGGAGCTAATAGCCGCAATATCATTGCTGTCTGTAATAAGTTTCTTGAATTCAGGTAGCTCACTGGCTAGAGTTAATGTCTCACGATAATCATCTTTGAACTTGAGCCAACTTGTGTAGATTGAGTTAGTTATTGCCCCTGCGATTTCAGAGGATTTCCCCCCAATTTCTACTTGAACTGTCTTCGTTACCAAATTACGCAGTGTTGTTTTCACTTCTGGTGATTTAATTTGCGTCTCGATTTCTGAGAAGGCACCATCAAAGCTCTTGGCAAGGTCGTACACCAGCAATAAACCACCGACAACCTCTCCCACAACTGGTATCGCAGTTGTGCCTAGCTTCCCAAGAAATCTTTCACCAACTTGTGCAACGACTCGCTTAATAACGCCATCAGTAATACGCCGAGTTATCTGAGCAATAGCGATACTTGCAACACCTCCTGCTGCCAGGCCGTACGACCTTAAATACTCTTGACTTTCAGGCGAGAAAGAGACCAGAAAGTCCTCTGTTCCCCTATCAGTTGAATCCTGTGAACGCTGATTAAAAATCTCAAGGAATGCTGTGGAATATTGGCTACCAATGAAGGTTTGCAAGCATTCTGCTCCGTAAATGGAGGATTTGACCGTTGCCAGCTCAATGTCTGTTGAAAGTTCTCGTCCAACGTCATCAGCGAGCGTTGCTAAAGACTTTTTTAATCGAGGATTATCAAAAGTTCGTAGCACAACTGAATTTGCCAGCTCTTCGGCCTTGCCCGCACTCCAACTGCTCGCAAATTTATCCCAATACTTCGTATCAGCTTTGATCTTTGAAACAGCCATATTTACGGCGTAATCAATTTCTGAGTCTAGCCTCAATCTTTCCCATTCTCGCCCTACTTTGGATGCAAAGTCGAAAGAGGCTTCATTGTCGAAGAATGCTTGTATGCTCTGAGCTAATCCAGCTCGTAAGTCAGCACTCGTTATGGATTTGCACTGATCGGGAGTTAATTGGGGGGGAGCAATACCGATTCTGTACAGCGGCTTGGGCAGCCATGGGAGCTTGGAGCCATGGGATACAGACTAGAAAGAGAGCAACAAGCTTTTGACAAAGGGGAGACAGCTGCATGGCGACCGAAGGCAGGATGAGACTAAACCTAAATTAATTAGGCATATTAAACTCAACTATACCCAGACAGATGCGTAATACTTTGGTCAGTGAGAAACTAATCAAAATAATGAAAAGTTGCCAGAACTCCTGTCTGACAAGGGAGAGGGGCCTTGCCGTCGCGGCATTACGTGATTTGAATCGCGTAACGCGAGGGGAGTTTGACGTGTCGAAAGATACCTGACTGGGCAATCACTCACCCCTGCTAGGAACACAACGCCTTTCCCCAATCCTGCTGCCCGCGCCCTTCCTGGCAACGGTATTGCTCCCCGGCCCACTCCAACTGCCAAGGCCCGTCAACGCGGAAGAACTCAAGGCGGGTGCGAATGGCTTGAACAGAGTCATCGGGCAGGTTCTCTTGGGTAAAAATGACCACCGATCGCTCATTGCCGATTTCAGCCTCGCTACTCTCGCGGTAGTTGCCTTCCATCGCCTCCTGGGCTCCGAATAAGGCTTGGGCGATCGCCTCGGGATCGTCGCCGGAGCGCTGGTCGTCGCTGCGGCCTGCTAAGTCGATACCGTTGTACTCCGATCGCAGTGCTTCGGAAAATAAGGGCTCGCTGAGGGGTGTTGAGACGCTAGGTGCTTCAGCGATGGGGCTGGGCGAGGCTGGGGCTACGGGCTCGGGGGAAGCAGCATTGGCAATGGGGGCCTCTAGGCCCACGGCGGGGCCGTCGAGGAGGCATCGCCCTGGGGCGCTCCGCTGCTTTGGCAGGCTGCGATCGCAGCAACCATCAAAAATGCAGCGCCATAGGCTGACCATTCGAGCAGGATGGCGCGAAAGTACCGACGTTTCAAAATCATGGTGTTGGGGGACTGGGTGTTGGGGGGACTGGGTATTGCGATGCTTGGTCTTACGATTGTGATCCTAGCGAAGCCAAATCACGATTTTCGCTGGCTTAGGAGAGCGATACATTAAGTAAACAATCTGCTTTGCCACAACGCCTGGGAGCTGCTTTCCTGTGCACTGCGCGATCCATCTCTGCCAAGATCTAGGGCAATGCCCCCATGCCTTGCAATGCAGCCTCTACAGCCTGCCCTGGCCGCTGCCAATGCAGCGAGTCGAGGATGGGTTTGGTGGTGGCTGGGTGGGAACGCTGGTGGCCCAGACGGCGGAGGACTATGTGGCGTATTTGTTTGAGGGGCATCGCGATCGCGGCGAAACCCTCCCTCCGGCAGTCATCGCCACCTGGGCCAAGGCCGAACGTGATGGCAAGCCCATGGATCTAGAGGCGATCGACGATTGGTGGTATCTATTGCTCAGGGAGATCGTCAGCCAAGGGTATGGTGGACTCTGCTGGCTAGGGGATAAAGACGATGCAGAAGAAGCTCCCGAGGATTGGCACTATTCGGCCCAGGCTTAGGTGGGCTGAGAGAAGAATCTTGGAGGCAAGACAGACCCCTCCTAACCTCCCCTTCGTAAGGGGAGGAAAAAGTCCCTGGATAGGCGGCAAAGATCTTCAGCTCTCACAGGCCAACAGCTCCTCCCCTTGGCAAGGGGAGGCCGGGAGGGGTCTGCAAAAGCGACGCCATCTGCCCAAACTGATGGGCTCCATCGCCCTCACGCTTCTGCTTTGCGCCAGCCTCACCCTCGCTGCCCCAGCCCCAGCCCCAGCCCTCCCCGCCTTCCTTCACGACTTCATCCCCGTCGCCTCCCGCCCCACCCACTCCAGCCAACTCCAGCCCTCTCCACCGCCTACCACCAGCACATGTCAGACCTCATCGTCGAAGGCTTTGGCACCGTCACCCCGCCTCCTGCCCGACGACAACCTCGGCTCCCGCCACCAGCGCTTTATCGTCCGCCTCAGCCCAGCCCACACCGTCCTCGTCAGCCACAACATCGACCTGGCTCCCCGAATCGAAGACCTGCGTGTTGGCGATGAAGTTCGCTTCAAGGGCGAATATGAATGGAGCGATCAGGGCGGCATCGTCCACTGGACCCACCGCGACCCTCGGGGCAATGACCATGCCGATGGCTGGATTGAAGTGAGGGGCGATCGCTACGACTAGCTGCGCTCAAGCTCCTTGAATCAGCTCGCCGAGGTCCTGCTAGCTCAGCCCGTCAACGCCAAGACTGCCAATATTTACAGTTCTGGATTGCCCCACCCCAGCTCATCCCCAGGCCTACCTTGGCGCTCCCGCTTGATCCCGGTGCTCTCCCCCAATCCTGCCCCTAATCAAATTCCTCGGCAAAACCATTACCCCCCTTTGATAAGCTTAATGGTTGGGAGACCCGTCAAAATACCTACCTTGGCTTTCAAGCGTGACTTTTAAGCAATGGGGTGTGGGACGCGGGAGAGTCCATCAACGGCTGTCTGCGGGGTGACCTGTGGCGGCGATGGCCCCTCTTCAAGAGTTTCTGCTTATCAATGCAAATTTCAGACGCTGGCAGTCGGAGGATTTAGAGCACCGTGGAAAATACCCTTGGTTTAGAGATCATTGAAGTCGTGGAACAGGCGGCGATCGCATCGGCCCGCCTCACCGGCAAGGGCGACAAGGACGGCGCGGACGAGGCCGCCGTAGAAGCCATGCGGGAGCGCATGAACCAGTGCCACATGCGCGGTCGCATCGTGATTGGGGAAGGCGAGCGCGACGATGCGCCCATGCTGTTCATCGGCGAAGAAGTGGGCATCTGCACCCAGCCCAATGCTGAAGCCGTTTGCACCCCCGAAGAACTGATCGAAATTGACATCGCGGTGGACCCCTGCGAGGGCACGAACCTCTGCGCCTACGGTCAGCCGGGCTCGATCGCCGTGTTGGCGATCGCCGAGAAAGGCGGTCTGTTCGCCGCACCCGACTTCTACATGAACAAGCTGGCGGCTCCCCCGGACGCCAAGGGCAAGGTAGACATCTCCAAATCTCCCACCGAAAACCTCAAGATCCTGGCGGAATGCCTGGAGCGCGCCATCGACGAACTGACCGTGGTGGTCATGAAGCGCGAACGCCACGCTGACTTGATCAAAGAAATTCGTGAAGCCGGTGCCCGCGTCCAGCTGATCACCGACGGCGACGTCGGGGCCGCCATCAACTGCGGCTTTGCGGGCACCAACATCCATGCCCTCATGGGCATCGGTGCAGCCCCGGAGGGTGTGATCACCGCTGCGGCGATGAAATGTCTGGGCGGCCACTTCCAGGGCCAGTTGATCTACGACCCGGCGATCGTCAAGACCGGCCTGATCGGCGAGAGCAAGGAAGCCAACCTTGAGCGCATGAAGAGCATGGGCATCACCGATCCCGACAAAATCTACACCGCTGAGGAGTTAGCCTCGGGCGAGAACGTCATGTTTGCCGCCACCGGCATCACCTCCAGCAACTGGCTCGAAGGCGTCCGCTTCTTCGGCGGCGGCATCCGCACCCAGACCCTGGTGATCTCCAGCCAGTCCAAGACCGCTCGCTTCGTAGACACCATCCACCTCAAAGAAAACCCCAAGCGCATTCAGCTCCACTAGGGATGGGCGATCGCGTACCGCCTTTGGAATGGGGTTGGTAATTAGGTTATGCAGGTAATAGGTTATGCAGGTAATAGGCAATCGCCTTTTCCGATGACCCATTAGCGATGACCTATTACCCACAACTTACCCACAACCTCAGCTCCATCTTCTAGAGATGGCCCGATGGGATAGCCACTGCGCAACCCATTGGGCCATTTTTGTGGTGATTATCCATAGGGCTGCAATCCCAGCAGATCTCAAGATCGAGCAAAAAAGATCACAACTTAATGGATCTTAATGGCCTGAAATCCTTCAAATGGTTAACTTCCAGGCGATTCGTTTACGTTTCGGAACACAATGGAACAGTTCGTGGGCAGGCTCACTGCCACTGGCCTCGGACCCACTTTAAAAACAGTTTTGAGAACGTTCTCCTAGGAAAAAGGGATATGCACATCGCAGTTGTCGGACTTAGCCATAAAACCGCCACCGTTAACGTCCGCGAGAAGCTCAGCATTCCAGAAGACCAGATCCAGGGCGCGATCGCCCATATCCTCTCCTATCCCCATATCGAAGAAGTTGCCATCCTCAGCACCTGCAACCGCCTCGAAATCTACTTCCTAGCCAGCTCCCTCGACTCCGGCGTGCGCGAAGTCACTCAATTTCTCTCCGAGCACAGCGGCATCCCCCTCAAAGCCCTGCGCCCCCACCTGTTCACCCTGCTGCGCCAGGATGCAGGCTTGCACCTCATGCGCGTGGCCTCCGGCTTGGATAGCCTCGTCCTGGGTGAAGGCCAGATCCTGGCCCAGGTCAAAACCATGCACCAGGTCAGCCAAAAGCATGGCGGCGTCCAGCGCATCCTCAACCGCCTCTTGACCCAGGCGATCACCGCAGGCAAGCGCGTCCGCTCCGAGACCAACATTGGCACAGGGGCCGTCTCCATCAGCTCCGCCGCCGTGGAACTGGCCCAGCTCAAGGCGGCGGAGCGCTGCGCAGCGGGCCTGGGCTCTAGCTGCCTGTCGGACTACAGCGTTTGCATTCTGGGGGCGGGCAAGATGTCGCGCCTGGTGGTCAAGCATATGATTTCTAAGGGCGGTACGCAGATTACGATTGTGAATCGATCGCGCGATCGCGCCGACAAGCTCGCCGCCGACTTCCAGGGCCAGGCCGAGATCAAACGTCGCCCTGCTGGACGAGATGATGACCTGTGTGGGCGAAGCAGATATGGTCTTTGCAGGCACCTATGCCATGGAGCCCCTGCTGGACCGGGCCAAGCTGGAGAGCCACCTAGCGGGCGACAAGCACCTGATGCTGTTCGACATCGCCGTGCCCCGCAACATCCATGCCAACTGCAACGACCTCGGCTTTGTCCAAGCCTTCAACGTCGATGACCTCAAGGCCGTTGTCGCCGCCAACCAAGCCACCCGCCGCCGCCTGGCCGAGGAAGCCCAGGGCATTCTCGAAGAGGAATGCGCGGCCTTTGATACCTGGTGGCACGCCCTGGACACCGTGCCAACGATTAACTCCCTGCGAGACAAGATTGAGACGATTCGCACCCAGGAGATGGAGAAGGCCATGTCCCGCCTGGGCGCTGAGTTTGCAGATAAGAAGCACCAGGCGATTATTGATGCGATGACGCGGGGCATTGTCAATAAGATTCTCCATGACCCGATGACGCAGTTGCGGGCTCCGCAGAATCATGATGACCGGCAGCAGGCGATGGATATCCTTTGCACGCTGTTTAACCTGGAGCAGGCCCAGGTTTGACTAGAATTTCTCGCCTGACCAGGAGCAAGGAGCAGCCTAGCGATTTGGCAGCAGAATGACAACGCCCCAGAGCAGGGCGATCGCCGCCATCACCGCCGCCCACATTGGATGCCCGCGCTGGGATGACTTCCCCCCGCTCACCGTACAAATCTGCTCCACATCCAGCCACAGGGTTGCACCCCGCCGCAGCCAGCCGCTGACCACCACCTCCCGCCCCAGCAAAAAGCTAGGCCGCAGAAACTTGGGCCAGAGATTGCCCGCAGGCCCCAGGGGCGAACACCAATGCAGTCGCAGCGGCCCCTGTTCGCTCAGCAACAGCAAATCCTGGCCCAGCCAGTTGGCCAGACCAGGCCGCCCCACCAGCCTGCCCCGAAATTCCACGGGCTCTGCTGCGAGGGGCAGCTTCAAGGGATCTGAAAGCAGGCTGATGCCCGCCGCCGGGGAGGTTTCCCGGCGAGATCGCTTGGGAAAAAAGGCATTGGTTCGGACAATCAGGCCAAGGCCGATGCCGATGGGAATGCAGCCCTGGAGAATGGCTAGATCGCCATAGACCCAATCCAACCGCCAGATCCCAAACAAACTGGCCGTCCCCCCCAAGGCCCACAGCCCGAAACCCAATAGCAGCCCCAGCCCGGCCCCATAGAATGGAAAGCCCTGTAACAGCAGCGGTTTTAAAGTGGCGAAGCTGGCATTCAAGGACTGGCGGGCGGCCTCCCAGCGGCGGTGTTTGAAGGCGCTCCAACTGCCCAATGGGTTGAGCTGATGGGTGGATTGGAACGTCAGCTTCACCTCCGGGGGCGTTTGGCTGCGCTGGGCATATTGGGCGAGCCGGGCCAGGCGATCGCCCAGGGGTGGATGGCTGTTGTTCAGGCCCAGCCAGTGGCGATAGGGGCTGGTGCTGTCCCAGACAAAGCGTTGCTCCCGAGTCAGGGCGGCGGGCGCAAAGCTGGCGGTGAGGGCATCGGGCAGGCCCAGGGGCAAGACCAGCTCCAGGGCTTCGAGCAGGATAGGGGTTTGTTCGGCAGTTGCCACAGCATCCGATAGGGCCTGGCCATAGGCCAGCAGGGCGCGGCTGTAGGCGTTGGGATCCTGGAGCAGGTTCACCCCGGCGCGATCGCCCGCCCGACTGCGGCCACGGGCCAGCCACAGCAGCGGCCAACGCCAGAGCTTGAACAGACCGTAGGCGATCGCTCCCCCCAGGCCGCTCAGCACCAGCCCGCTGCGATATAAAAAACGAAAACCGATATCGAGGGGCTGCTTGAGTTTTTCCTGGCAGTGGTTGCCCAGGCGCGACAGCAAGGCATAGATGCCCAACGGCAGTTGGGGCAGCAAGTTTAGCCAGGGCAAGATCACCACCGCCTGGTTTTGTAGGTGTCCCAGTTCTCCGGCCAGGAGGGCGGCAATTTGTTCCCCCGTCAGGCGATCCAGCAGGCCCTGGCTGACCACGAGGCAAAAGTTGCGCGGGCGGTGGCCATAGCTGGTCAGCAGCGGCAGGGGGCTGTCGAGGCAGATCAGCTTGGGCAGGGCGACCCCGTGGTGTTGCTTAAACAGTTGCTGTAGCAAGGGAAGGCTGGTGGGACTGGCCTCTGCCAGTTCTGTGGGCAACAGCGATCGCCCAGGCCCCTGGAGCCGCAGCAGCCCATCCATCGCCCAGGGCAAGGCTGCCAGCAGCGGTAGACCCATGGCAACCAGCATGGCATCGAGGTTGCTGGGCAGGGAGAGATAGGGCTGCCAGAGGGGCAGGTAGGAACAGACTCGGTTGAATAGACTGGCGGATAAGGTCAGGGATGGGGGGATGGATGCGGCGATCGCCACCAGGGTCAGGAGTTCGGCAAGGCGCAGGGACAGAGGGGCACAGTGGCGGGCGATCGCCCCCCGCTTCACCCAGATCCAAGCCAAGGCGATCCGCTCCCCCCAGGCCCAGGATCCAGGGCCGGTAGGGCGAAATCCAGCCGGGCCAGAAACTAGCGGCGTTCAGCTCTTGGAACGCCCAGAGCAGCAATAGGCCTAGGCCGAGCCAGGTGAGGCGGGCGGTGGGCTCAAGGGGCAGAGGTTTCCAGCGTTCCGGGGGCAGGGGCGGGGGGCGAAACTGGCTCTGGGGAATCGGCCATAGGAGCCGGTCTTTGGTGCGACCGAGCCCGGTTTTGCAGCTTTTCTAGGCTATTGCTGGCCCACTGGCAGGTGTCCAGATCGGCGCTCTGGGTGAGGGCCTGGCAGCGGGCGATCGCCGCCTCCATCGCCCCCGTCTTGTCCAAAGCAATCACCAGGGCCATTTGGGCCTTGTCGTAGTGGGGGCCGGGCTGGACCTGGCCCAGGTGGGCGATTGCCCCGGCATAGTCTCGGGCTTTGGCTGCCCCTAGGCCAGCCTTGAGCCGGGCTCGATCTGAGCTGGGTTGGGAATCCGCTGAAGTGGCCATGGGCAATGCAGTTGACTCGAACGTTGCCGGGGTCTTGAGGGTGTTTGGGGGCTTGAGCTGTCGCTGGGATTAGTATTCACCAGGCTAGCCCGAATGACGCCAGTCGGTTGGGCCTGCCCATCGGGTCCACCCCTCAAACCAGGCCAAACTCTTGCATTGCCGGAAGAAAATTGCGATTCTCATGGCTGGGTCGGCTGAGCTTGATCAGGGCAAAGCGTTGGAGGGGGGAGAGCCCAGCCCAGTGCTCCAGCCACTGTTGGGGGGCGATCGCCAGACCACAGTCCTCCGCCTTGGCCAAGACGACCTCGGGGACGACATTGCCATTCAGCCAGGCGGGCTCGGGGTCGATGGCGAGGGTTTTGGCGGAGGAGCCGGTTTGGGCCGTGACCCAGGCTTGGAGGCGATCGCCATAGGCTGTTACCTCGCTGGCGCTCTGGCAGGGGCTCTCCGCCAGCGCCTGCTTCTGGTCTGGGCTGAAGTGATTCCAATGTTCTAGCTTGAGCTTGATGCCGCAGCTATCGAGGTTGTAGCGCACCTGCATGGGAATGCAGCGCAGCGCCGCCACGAAGTCAGCCTCGAACTCAAAGTATGTCGGTTGTTTAGATTGTGCAGACATTGGATGGCGCAGGCATTCTGAATTCATTGTAAAGGCCTGCTGTAACGCTGGGTCGGACAGACTTATCCTACAATTGAGCCCCAGGGTGCAGAGGAGTTTCATTTCGAACCTAGCGTTCCGTCACAGCACCCGTGAAACAGTTTATTCCTGCCCCCCTCCGGCTCCAAGCCCGTCTTTTGCAGCGTCACTGGCGCGATCGCCGCCAGGGCCACTGGGCGAGGTTTGCGCGGCCAAGCCAGGCTAGGCTCGGCGGTGCGCCCCCCGGCACCAGTCCGCCGTTTCAGCACCAGTGGGACTTGGTCCAGCCGGTTCCCGCGACCCAGCACTCGGCACAGAAAATACGTAACTTGGCGATCGCCCTCCAGCGCCTCAACAATGTCATTATCCAGCCTGGACAACTGCTGTCCTTTTGGCATTTAGTCGGACCTCCGACCCGGCGACGGGGCTATGGGGAGGCTCGGGGGATTGTGGGCGATCGCCTGCGCTCTGACATTGGCGGCGGCCTCTGCCAGCTCTCGGGAATGCTCTACTGGCTGGGCCTCCAGGCTGGCATGACCGTAATCGAGCGCCACCCCCACTCCCAAGATATTTACGATGACCAGAGCCGCTATGCCCCCCTGGGCTCCGATGCCACGGTGGTCTACGGCTACAAGGATCTGCGCCTGGCGAACCGTCTCGCCGTGCCCCTGTCCATGCGTTTTGAGCTAGAGTCCCAGGTTCGAGCCCAGGCTCCAGCCCAAGAGCCAAGCCAAACCCCGTTCCTACGGCTATCTCTCTGGGCTCCGCGCCGCCTAGCGCGCCAGGAGGTGATCTTTGAGCGGGATGTGTTTCCCCAGGATGGATTTGGAGATGGATTTGTGAGTGATTGGGAGGGCGAGTTTGGGGCGGAGCTGGGTGGGCGAGCCGATGATGCTTGGGGCAGCCGGGCTACGGGAATCTGGGTGCGCACGCTGCGCTGTGGCAGTGGCCAGGGGCGGGTCCAGGCTCCGGAAATTGTGGATGAAACGTTTTATCGACAGTATCGCTGAGCAGCATCGCGGAGGAGAAACAGGCATCAGCCTTGATGATCGTTATTCACAGCTTGGTGTATTCGCAGCTTGGTGTATTCGCAGCTTGGTGCATCTCCAGGCTTCCCCATTGAGCTTGGCCATTGCATCATTCAGCTTGGTCAGCCAAAAAGTGATTCACAATTCCCTTGAGAATTTTCAAGATGATTTCGGCATCACTGGTCTCGCGATACTCCCGTGAAGCTTCCACCTGCAAGGTCGGTTGTGCGCCCTCGATATCACTAACCACAGCACGGACGAAGGTCCAACTATCGGCAATGGTGTAGCAGCCAAACAGTATTTGGGGCTCGCGGCCATTCAACTCCCAGTTGAGCCTGGCTGCTGCCAGCAGTTGGGCATAGAGCTGAAAAATTGGGTTTTGGTTTTCGATGCCCCGCTTGGTTTCGACCACGATCAGGTAGGGCGCTTCCAGGCGTCCTGCAACGCTGCGGCCCAACACCCCATCGGCGATGCCCTCAGCTTCAAAGCTGCTGTATCGAGCCTGGAGCGGCACCTCAGACCAGGCGCGAACGTTGCCTTGCTCGGCGATGAGCAACATAGGGTAGATGGCCCTGGCCCAGAGAGTGGCCTCGTTGAGGAGGTGGAGTTTTTCGTTGATCAGGTGGGATTTGAGGCGTTCTAGCTGTTGCTGCTCGTCGGGGGTGAGGGTGATGTGGGTTGCGCCGACCCAGGCTTGGGTGAAGGCATCGCGTTCTTGGAGGTTGATGACGGCTGTGAGGTCTTTGAGGGTGACGCTGGCGAAGGTGAGTTTGGGAGACATGGCCAGGCTGGGGGAGGAGAACGTGAAGGGGCGACGGAAGTGGCTTTGCTTCTATTATCCCTAACGGCTGGCTGGAACTGATGATCCCAGAGGCCTGTTATTCTTGTGGGTGCGATTGCTGCGCAAGCTTGCGAAGGAATCGCACCCATCCTCCAGCTCTTTCTCCCATAGCCCCGTTGACAATACAGCTACCAGCCAGTCAGCTAGCGACTATACAACTGCGTCACCCCCCGCAGCCGCTCGGCCAGGGCTTCACTCAGCACCGCCGAATCCGTATAGCGCCAGCGCCAGTTCCCCGCATTGGTGCTGGGGTCATTCATGCGTCCGCTGTTGTCGAGGCCCAGGACATCTTGCAATTGAACCACGGCCAAATCGGCGACGGAGGCATAGGCGGCGCGCAGGAGCAGCCAGTTGATTTCTGTGATCTGCTCCGGCGATTCATAGCCAAAGTAGCGGGCTAGGAACTGTTTTTCTTCAGCGCTGGCCCGCTGCCACCAGCCAACGACGGTATCGTTGTCGTGGGTGCCGGGATAGACGGCACAGTTGCGCACGTATTGGTGGGGCAAGTAGGGATTGTTGGGGTCGTTGCCAAAGGCAAACATCAGGATTTTCATGCCGGGGAAGGCGAAGCGATCGCGCAAGGCCTCCACCTCCGGCGTGATGATGCCCAGGTCTTCCGCCAGGACCGGTAGCTCGCCGAGGCGATCGCCCAGGGTCTCAAAAAATTCCACCCCCGGCGCTTCAATCCATTCGCCATTCATGGCAGTCTCTTCACCACCGGGCACCTGCCAGTAAGCTTCAAAGGCGCGGAAGTGATCCACGCGCACCAGGTCGGCATATTCCAGCGTCGCCCGAAAGCGCTTGACCCACCATTCAAAGCCGGTTTTTTGGAGATGCTCCCAGTTGTAGATCGGATTGCCCCAGAGCTGGCCCGTGGCGCTGAAATAATCTGGCGGAACCCCGGCAATGTATTGGGAAGCGAGGGTTTCGGGATCGAGCTTAAAGCAGTCGGGATCGGCCCAGACATCGGCACTGTTGTAGCAGACGTAGATGGAGATGTCGCCGACGATTTTGATGTTCTTTTGGTTGGCGTAGGCCCGCAGGGCTTTCCACTGTTCAAAGAACTTGAATTGCACAAAGCGATGGTAGGCAATTTCAATTTTTAGGGCTGCGGTTTGGGTGGCGATCGCTTCAGGTTCCCGCCGGGCAATGCTGGGCTCCCACTGGTTCCATTCCTGGCCATCGTTGGCTTCCAGCAGTGCCATGAACAGTACATAGTCATCGAGCCAATAGCCCTGGGATTGGCAGAATTCTTCGTAGGCGGGGCTCGGTTGAAATTGTTTAAATGCCTGTTGGAGGTAGGCCGTTTTGTGGGGAACAACGCGATTGAAATCGACTTGATCTGACCGCTCTCCAGGGGCCAAGGGCGCTAGTTTATCGGCCTCCAACAGGCCCTCTGCCGCCAGCTTTTCTAAGCTGATCAACAGGGGGTTGCCCGCAAAGGCGCTGAAGTTCATGATGTAGGGCGAATGCTCGTAGCCCGTGGGGCCGAGGGGCAGGATTTGCCAGAGCGTCTGGCCGCTGCGCTCCAGAAAGTCGATGAAGTCGTAGGCTCCTTGGCCCAGGTCGCCGATGCCGAATTGGCCGGGGAGGCAGGTGGGGTGGAGCAGGATGCCGCTGGCGCGTGGGAAGGTCATAGAAGCTTTGTGTGGTAAATGGTGGATCTGAACTCGATGGATTCGCTCAATGGAGGCAGGTGAATCCTACGGCCCTAGCGGGCGGCACGGCGGCGCAGCACCTGCATTAGGGTAACAAAGCTTTCGGGAGGGGGGGCCATGGCGACAATTTCTTCGCCCGTGACGGGGTGCTCCAGGGTCAGCCGCCAGGCATGGAGCGCTTGGCCTTCGAGTTTGACGCCGAGGGAGCGTCCCGCGCTGTAGATTGGGTCGCCGACGATGGGGTGGTTGATGGAGAGGCAGTGGATGCGGATTTGGTGGGTGCGTCCAGTTTCGAGTTGGAAGTGCAACAGGCTGTAGTTGCCCATGCGTTCTTGGACTTTCCAGTGGGTGACGGCGCGGCGTCCGCCTTTGTCGATTTGGACGATCGCTTGTTTTTTGCGGTCTTTGGGGTCTCTGCCTAGGGGGCGTTCGATTCTGCCGGAGGCCTCGCGGGGGGAGCCGTAGCAAATGCCGAGGTATTCGCGTTTGGCGGTTTTTTCGCGCAGTTGGTTTTGCAAGTGGCTGAGGGCGATGTCGGTTTTGGCGATGACGAGGGTGCCGGTGGTGTCTTTGTCGAGGCGGTGGACGATGCCGGGGCGTTCGATGCCGCCGATGCCTGCGAGTTGGCCTTGGCAGTGGTGGAGGAGGGCGTGGACAAGGGTGCCGGTACGGTGGCCAGCGGAGGGGTGGACGACCATGCCGGGGGGTTTGTTGAGGATGATCAGGTGGTCGTCTTCGTAGAGGATGTCGAGGGGGATGTTTTCGGGTTGGAGTTCGAGGGGTTCGGTTTTGGGGAGGAGGATGCGGATTTGGTCGCCGGGGTGGAGCTTGGTTTTGCGATCGCAGGGGCCTTGGTTGACGGTGATGTGGCCGTCGGTGATCAAGGTCTGGATGCGGGAGCGGGAGAAGTCTTGGAGGTGATCGACGAGCCAGA
The DNA here is from genome assembly GCA_012032745.1 of Synechococcales cyanobacterium RM1_1_8. Classification (GTDB taxonomy): domain Bacteria; phylum Cyanobacteriota; class Cyanobacteriia; order PCC-9006; family JAAUQQ01; genus JAAUQQ01. Next base: position 5,353 of record JAAUQQ010000021.1, on the reverse strand, counting down.
GGTCGAGGCGATCGCGGGTGGGGGTTTCTACGGTGAAGTCGAGCTTGCGGGGCATGGGAGGGTCGCTGGGCGGGGTTTCTAGCTTACTGCTTTGGGGTGGGGTTGGGGCAGGGGCTCGGGCTGGCAGTGGGCGAGCTGCGCTTTGAGGCCGACGACGGCACCGATGACGGCGATCGCCGGGGCTTCGAATCCGGTTTCCTCCACTTGCTGCACGATGGTTTCTAAGGTGCCGACGAGTTCGGCTTGGTCGGGTCTGGTGCCCCAGCGGATTAGGGCAATGGGGGTTTCAAGGCTGAGGCCGCCGCCGGAATCGCAGAGGTCGCTGATGATGGTGGGTAGGTTGTGGACGCCCATGTAGATGACGATGGTTTCGCTGCCTTGGGCGATCGCCTGCCAGTTGACGTCGGGTCGGTATTTGCCAGCGGCTTCGTGGCCAGTGACGAAGGTGACGGAGGAACTGTAGCCCCGGTGGGTGAGGGGGATGCCTGCGTAGGCGGCGGCGGCGATGCCAGAGGTGATGCCGGGGATGACTTCGACGGGGATGCCGGCGTTGATTAGGTCGCCTGCTTCTTCGCCGCCGCGACCGAAGACGTAGGGATCGCCGCCTTTGAGCCGGACGATGACGGCGTGGGTCTGGGCCAGTTCGAGCATGAGCTGGGTGGTTTCTGCCTGTTTGAGGGAGTGGCGGCCCCGGCGTTTGCCGGCGTGGATGCGCTGGGCTTGGGGGCCAATCATGGCCAGGATGGGGTCGCTGACGAGGGCGTCGTAGATCACGACATCGGCAGATTCGAGCAGGGTTTTTCCCTTGAGGGTCATGAGGCCGGGATCGCCGGGGCCTGCGCCTAGCAGGTAGACTTTGCCCGTGCTTTTGGGGCCAATGGTCTTGGGGCCGGTGCTGGTCGGGCCGGTGCTGGTCGGGCCAGTTACGCTTTCCATAACGGAACCTGAGAATGGGGGGAGATACAGAGAATCGGCGATCGCACCAGGCGATCGCCGATTGAGGGTCAATTTAAGCTTTTGTTAAGATTTGATGATTAGCTTATCATTCTTGCCCTGGGGAGGGGGCTGGGCTGATGATTTTATCTCCCCATTAAAGCGCTTATTTGGGGGTTGATCTGGCGCGGTGGGGAACTGAAGAGATTTGTAACCTGGGGCTGGGGCCGGGGATCAGGTTTCTAGGCTTTTGCCGATCGCCCATTGGGTCAGTTGGGGAAACAGGCGGTTGAGTTCGGTGGCGATCGCCGCTGGCCCCACCACCACGTCCGTTTGGCGTTGGGCCACGGCCTTCCAGATTGCCTGGGCGATGTCGTCGGGCTGGCTGACCCAGCTCGATTGCAGGGTGCGGGCCATTTGCCGTTGGCGATCGCTGGCTTCGGTTTCGGTCTGGCCGCGAAACCTGGCCCGCTCCAAGAAGTCGCTGTTGATCACCCCCGGATGGACGATCCCCACATGGATGCCCTGGGGGGCCAGCTCCAGCCGCAGGGATTCGGTCAGGCCGGTCAGGGCGTACTTGCTGGTGCAATAGGCGGTCATGGCGGGCAGGGGCATTTTGCCGCCGAAGGAGCCGACGTTGATGATGCTGCCTTTGCCCTGGCGCAGTAGCTGGGGCAACAGGGCATGGATGGTGTGGATCGCGCCCCAGAGGTTGGTGTCGAGCAACCGGTGCCAATCGGCCAGACTGGTGTTGAGGGCGGGGCCGCTAAGGCAAATGCCAGCGTTGTTGATCAGGGCATCGATGCTGCCGAAGGTCTCGATCGATTGCTCGACCAGGGCCGTGACCTGGGCTTCGCTGCCCACATCAGTGGGAACGGCCAGGGCTTGGCGACCCAGGGCGCGCACCTGTAGGGCGGCGGCATCGAGGCGTTCGGGGGCGCGGGCGGCGAGGGTGATGTCCCAGCCTTGTTGGGCAAAGTGCAGGGCGGTGGCTTTTCCGGCTCCCTGGGAGGCTCCGGTGATCAGGGCGTGGGGCATGGGGATCGTAGGATGGGGGGAGGGAGGCTGGGCCTGCATTGTGGCAGGGACAGATGGGGCATAGTTTAGGAAAGGTTGCTTGCCCGATTTCCCTATCCTATCCACTTCGCCCTTAAGACGCCGTCACTAACCTCTGAGTAGTGCCAACCCCGGCCTAAAGGCACGGGGCTTGAATTCTGCTCGTAGGTGACCAGTCCACAGACGCTTTAGTCTGTAGCCGATATCAGTAAGCGTTAAAGACCTACCTTGGGGTGCTTTCCAGCTCCAAGCTCTAGAACCGAAGGATTAAACAGCTTTATAGAGGTTAAGGCAGTGTTCTTTGGAAAGTACCGGCTGATATCAGGACGAGGAATACATTACCCGACCCAGGAGATTGCTTAAATGCAAAACCAAGTTTTTGTAATCGATAGCGACAAACAACCGCTAACACCGACCAGTCCAGCCCAGGCTCGCAAGCTTCTGGACTCTGGCAAGGCGGCTGTCTTTCGTCACTACCCATTCACGATCGCTTTGAAACGGAAAGTAGAAGAGGCAAAACCGGCTGAGCTTCAGCTAAAGATTGACCCTGGCAGTAAGACAACCGGGCTCGCCATCTTAAACGGAGCGCTGGTCATTTGGGCTGCTGAGCTAACGCACCGAGGACAACAAATTAAGAACGACTTAGAATCTCGACGGGCAATTCGCAGCGGACGCCGAAACCGAAAGACTCGTTATCGCAAACCCCGTTTTCTGAACCGTGTCCGCCCTGAGGGATGGCTTGCCCCGTCACTGAACCATCGGGTTGAAACGGTTATGACCTGGGTCTATCGCTTGTCACGGTACAGCCCCATTAAGTCCGTCGCTCAAGAGCTTGTACGGTTTGATCTGCAAAAGATGCAAAATCCCGAGATTTCCGGCGTTGAATATCAGCAGGGGGAGTTGCAAGGTTACGAGGTTCGTGAATATCTGCTAGAAAAATGGGGTAGACAATGCGCTTACTGTGGCGCAAAAGACACTCCGTTAGAGGTTGAGCACATCCACCCCAAATCAAAGGGCGGAAGTAATCGGATCTCCAATCTGTCCATGGCCTGCCATGACTGCAATCAGACCAAAGGTAATTCTGATATCAGAGACTTTCTGAGCCAGAAGCCCTCAGTGTTGGCCCGCATTCTAAAGCAAGCAAAAGCCCCATTGAAAGATGCGGCTGCTGTTAACTCAACACGCTGGGCATTGTTCAATATGTTGAAAGCGACTGGTATGAATGTGTCTACCGGCTCCGGCGGAAGAACAAAGTTTAACCGCTGTTCTCAAGATATTCCTAAGCATCACTGGACTGACGCAGCTTGTGTGGGCGACACGCCTCAACTCAGCTTTAAGACAGCTCAGCCACTGCTGATAAGAGCAACTGGCCATGGAAACCGTCAGATGTGCGGTACTGACAAGTTTGGTTTCCCGAAACGTCATCGCACCAATCAAAAAGTTCATTTTGGTTTTCAGACTGGCGACATGATTAGAGCTGATGTTCCAAAGGGCAAAAAGGCAGGCATCCACACGGGTCGAGTTTTATGTCGAAAGACGGGAAGCTTTGACATCTCAGTCCATGGAGGTCGAGTAGCAGGGATTAATCACAAATACTGCAAACCTATCCACAAAGCTGATGGCTATCAATACAGCCACTGCGGCTTTTAGCCGCTAGGCCGATTTCTCTCCCCTGCCTAAAGGCTAGGGGTTTCCAATCTGAGGTATTTACGTGACTATTTTTTGCCGCGATCGCTGGCTTTCCGTTGCTTTGACCTTGGGCTTGGCGGCGCTGCCCACTGGGGCCTTTGCCCCGCCGAGCCAGGCGCAGGGGCTGCTCCAGGCGCAATCACTGGCCCAGGCGGAGGGCGGCGCGATCCTGGAAACGGTCTTGCCCGAGCCCAGCCCAGTGGCTCCAGATTATGATCTGCTGGCACGGGTGATCCAAAAGCAGTTTGGCAGTGCCGCTTACGAAACCGAGTCTCGGATGCGATTCATCGGGGCCTTCGAGGGCAACCAATTCAATGCCCAGGTCCAAACTAAAACCCTCACCGCTGCTCCCAATCAGTTTCGCTCAGAAGTCCAGTTTTTGGACGAAGCGGGTCAGCCGGTCCGGGCCTTTTTGATCCTTTCCGATGGGGAGCAAGTGTCGATTTTGGATCGCGATCGCAACCAATATTCCACCCTCTCCACCGCCGCCTTCAGCAGTTCCAACGATGATTTTCTGATTGGCCTGAGCGCCTCCTTTGTCCTCTCCATGCAGGCGGATTTTTCCACCGAACTGGAGAGCCTATCCGAGCTCGATCCCAAGAGCCTCGCTGAACTGATCCAATCGGGGCTGAGCGGAGAGGCGCAAGAGGACATCAGCTTTGGTGAACTCAGTCTGGCGGGGCAGCAGATTTCGACTATCGCCTTGGATGTGCCGACGGAAAGTTTGTTTATGACGGTGGGGATGGAGGCTGAAACCGGTGACCTGAGCTTGTTTCAAATCTTGGGCCAGGCCAACCAGGTGGATGTGGAAATCGTTGAAACCGTGGAAAGCCGCAAGGCCCTGGCCACGGTTCCCGCCGATGCCTTTGTGTTTACGCCGCCCCCAGGGGCGGAGCTGGCCAGCGAGCCGATTGACCTGTCGCCGTTTTAGTCGTCCTGGGCATAGGTTTAGCTCCCCTCTCCCTAATGCCTTCTCCCACCAGGGGAGAGGGACTCCGATCCATCAGCCCTTCCACCGCAGCAGCACGACCTCTTCCCGCAGTTGATCGCCAGTTGCGGTGGAAACTCGGGTGCGAAACAGATCGATAGTTTCGACCTCATAGCCGATGCCCTCGGCAATTTCGGCCAGCAGTTCCCCCGTGCGGATCATCACCCGCAAAAACGAAGCCTGGTCGCCGACCACATAGGCCAAGCGGGCTCCCGGACGCAGGGCCGGTTGCAGGCTCTGGAGGTGGCGCTGCATCCCGCCAAAGTAGAGTCGGGTGACCCGGTGGTAGGCCCGCTCAAAGCCCGAGGTTTTGCCCAGGTCGAGGCGTTTTTGTTCGATCGCCTGGGCCAGGCGATCGACGCTGCTGCCGGGCTGGATCAGGCGATCGTCCTGGTCGAGGCGATAGACATTGCGGGAGTTGGAGCGCATCAGCCCCTGCTTGAGGGCCCGCAGATCGGCCTTGCTGTGCAGGTAGCCCAGCAGCACGGATTCGAGGCGGGTGGTGCGGGTGTAGTCCTTTTCGTTGGGATAGGGCGGGGAGGTGATGACCGCATCAATGGATTGGGGCTGGAGCAGTTTTCCAACCCAGCGGGAGTCTTGCTGGAAGCAGTGGCTGGGGGGGAAACTTTGCCCGGCGATCGCGTCTAGGTCTCCAGCCATTTCCAACACCTTTTGCTGCCAGGCTGC
>JAAUQQ010000389.1 GCA_012032745.1 Synechococcales cyanobacterium RM1_1_8 | reverse complement strand
ACTTTCGTCGGGCTAGGCTCGTTTGGTTTGTCATAATTGGGGGGTCAAGTATTGGGAGCAGTTGGGGTGTCTGGCCCCTTGGTGGGGCGATCGCCTTCGAAAGAACGCGCAGGCTCGGGTTTTGAGCTCTGGAATCGTCGGTCTGTTAAGTCCGTAATAACCGAGTATTCTGCTGTCAGACGGAAGTGATAGGCTGTCGTTCACTGCCCGAAAAACGCGTTAGATATCGTGCCAACGCTCCCTCCGGTGGGCGCATTCAACAAACAGGAGTTAACCCCCGTGGTATACGCTGCCAAGCCACTGACCCTGCAAAACTTTGCCCAGCCAACCAGCCCTCGCCCTGGGACGGCTAGCTACCAGCCCGCCCGCTATACCCAATCGCCGCCCGCAGCAGCCCCCTACGGCCATGCGCCCAATCTGCTAGATCCGGCATTGCTACGGGCGGCCCGCCATCTCTATCGCAGTTTTTATGAGGCCAATCCTGATATGGCCCAGCGTCCCTCTGGGGTAGCGCTCAACCGCTACCATCACCGGGGCAAGCTGATTTTTGGTCGCAAGCCCATTTTGCTGCCCCAGGAATGCTTTATTCCCTTTGAGCAAGTCCAGTCTGAGCTGTATTAGTTTGGCTCCTGTTGGTTTGGCCCCTGTCTGTTTGGCTCCCGTTTCCTTGACCCGTTTCCTTGAACTGTATTTTGGGGTTCCGAACCCCAGCTTGAGCCCCGGTGCCTGCGCGATGAATGCTCTACTCTATTCCGTGGTTGACCTGGTGCCGGTGGCGTTGTCCCTGGTGGTGGGTGCCGTGTTCGGCAGCTTTTTGAATGTGGTGGTCTACCGCCTGCCTGCGGGTGTTTCTCTCTGGTGGCCCCCTTCGCGCTGCCCCCACTGTGACCATCGCTTGGCGCTGGGCGAGAATGTGCCGATCTTGGGCTGGCTGCGGCTCAAGGGACGCTGCAAAAACTGCCGGGGGGCGATCGCCCCCCGCTACCCCCTCGTGGAAGCAGCCACGGCGCTGCTGTTTGGGCTCGTGTTTTGGCGCTACGGCCCCTCCTGGCAAACCCTGGGTTACTGGCTGTTTTTTTGCTGGCTGCTGGCCCTGGCGCTGATCGATTGGGATACCTTGACCCTGCCGAATCCCCTCACTAAGTCTGGATTGGTTCTGGGCATCTCGTTTCAAACCCTGCTGGGCTGGTTGACGGACCAGCGGCCCCTGCCAGCGCTGCTGGGCAGCGTTGCTGGGGCGGTGTTGGGGCTGTGGTTGCTGGGGGCGGATCGGGCGTGTTGGGGACTGTCCTGTTTCGCCAGGATGCCATGGGCGGCGGCGATGCCAAGCTGGCGGCGATGATGGGGGCCTGGCTGGGCTGGAAGCTTTTGGTGCTGGGGATTTTTTTGGCGGCTTTGGTGGGGGCGGTGGTGGGTTTGGTGGGTGTGGCTGTGGGGTTGCTCCAGCGGCGACAGCAGATGCCCTTTGGGCCTTGTTTGGCCCTGGGGGCGGCGGTGAGTGCCCTCTGGGGCCAGGGGTTGATCGGGCTGTATCTGGGGGCGTTTTTCCCAGCGGGCTGAGGCTGCGGGCGGGCTGCGGGCCTTTTCGGCGGCTGGGCTGAAGCCGCTCTGGACAAACTGGTAGGATGAGGGCGGGTTAGGGGATGCGATCCGTTGGCCCTGTAACCAGTGCTGGGAAGGGTTGTTCATGTCTCTATTCGATTGGTTTGCAAATCGCCGCAAGGCCGAGCCGACACAGCAGGTTCAACCGGAGCGGGATGTTTCCGATGGCCTTTGGACTAAGTGTGATGCCTGTGGCGTGCTGACCTATACCAAGGATTTGCGAGCCAATCAGATGGTTTGCTTGGAGTGCAACCATCATTTGCGGATTTTTAGCGGTGAACGCATTGAGCAGCTCATTGATGCGGGCACCTGGCAGCCGCTGAATGAACAGGTGCAGCCGACGGACCCGCTGGAGTTTCGCGATCGCCGCACCTACAGGGACTACCTTAAGGCCACCCAGGCCAAAACCGGCCTGACCGACTCGGTACAAACCGGCCTGGGCGAAATTGAAGGCCAGCCCGTTGCCCTGGGGGTGATGGACTTCCGCTTCATGGGCGGCAGCATGGGCTCCGTTGTGGGGGAAAAGCTGACGCGGCTGATTGAGCGGGCCACGGCGGAACGCCTGCCGGTGTTCATTGTCTGCGCTTCGGGCGGGGCGCGGATGCAGGAAGGGATGCTCAGCTTGATGCAGATGGCGAAGATCTCCGGGGCCTTGGAGCGCCATCGGGCCCAGCGGCTGCTCTATGTGCCGGTGCTGACCCATCCGACCACGGGGGGCGTGACGGCGAGTTTTGCTATGTTGGGGGATTTGATCATTGCGGAACCCAAGGCGATGATTGCCTTTGCCGGGCGGCGGGTGATTGAACAGACCCTACGGGAGAAGCTGCCCGAGGATTTTCAAACGGCGGAATATTTGGTTCTCCATGGGTTTGTGGATGCGATCGTGCCCCGAACCCAGATGAAAAAGACCCTCGCCCAGCTCGTGCGCTTCCATGCCCTGCCCGATGGCCCGGCTGGGAGAACTGCGAGTGAGGCTGTCGGACTGACGGAGGTGGATCGTCTCAACGGCAATGCGGCTGCTCCGCTGCACCAGGGCCAGGTTCTGGATCATCAGGTTCTGGATCATCAGGTTCTGGATCATCAGGTTCCAGATCACGGTTTTAACCACGGCTTACCCGGTTCCCATTCTGGGCTGGGAGAAGTTGGTCTGTCTCGCTAGTGGGCTGGTCGGCTGCCTAGGCTTGGCCCATGGCTCCAAAACTCAGGCATCTAAGGCGCAAGGATGAAAGCCCATGGGGCGCAAGACGGTGGAATCGGCGGAACCAGATCCCAAGGGGGAGCTTCGGCTTCCGGAGTCCGAAGCGGGCAATTGGCACCTCACAGAACGGTTGTTGGAGACGCTCAATCAAGAATTGGGGGGCTTGAAGGAGTACGTGCTGACCGAGCTGCGCGGGGAAATTACAATGTTGCGATCGCAAAAACTCCAGCTTCAATCCCAGGTGCAGGAGCTGCGCCATGAGCAGGAATTGCTGTTGAGCGATCGCCAGCAGGCCCAACAGCAGCTCTGGGCCGAGCAATTTGCCCAGGTTCTGGCCCAAAACCTGCGTCAGGAGGTGCAGTCCCAGGTTTTGGGGCTGTCAGAATCCGGCGGTAATGCAGCCTCCCCAGAACAGCGCCTCTCGCTGCTGCACCAGCAAATGCTGGGCCTTGAAGACAGCCTGGCCGGGGCGATGCGGGCGGTTCAGCGCGACCTGGGCCAGCATGAGAGCGACCTGAGCCAGCAGCTCCTGCGGATGCGGGATCTGGAGCAACAGGGGGAGCGCTTGTTGCAGGCCTTGGTGGAGCAGTTGGGCCGGGGGCGGGACGGGATCCAGGGCCGATGGTGCGGCAGATTTCCCGAATCCAGCCAGCGCTCCGAGGGCGGGAACGGGGCCAGGTGCGCCTGTGGATCTGGCCTCGGTCCTGGCGGGGATGCCATCGCTGCATCCTGGGGCTGGGGCTGGGGCTGGCGAGGCTGCTCCCTCCATTGCCGCTACTCCTGCTGTTGCTCCTGACTCTGCTGCGACGCTTAACCCTCCTCCAGGAACCTCTCCGCCCGCCCCCCGGCGTCCTCCCAGTTCCCGTGGGGCGGCCCTGGGGATGCCGCCCCAGCTCAATCTGCCGGGTCCGCCCCTGGGAGAGACGACGGAGGAGGGGGATGAAGCCTTTGTGATGGCGGATTTTCCCATTGAGATGGTGAAGCCCGGCGCTGCTGGCCCGTCCCTGGCTGGCCCGTCCCTGGCTGGCCCGTCCCTGGCTGGCCCGTCCCTGGCTGGCCCGTCACCGGCTGTTTCGCCTCCGGGGCTGGGGGCTGTTTCGCCCCCGAGTCGCCCAATTGTCAATCCGCCGGGGATGCGAGATGTGTGGCAGACCCCAGAGGCCGAGATTCCCCAGGCGGCAGCTTCCCCGCCGCCCGTTGCTCCGACTCCGTCGCCTTCTCCCTGGCTGGGGGAGCCGCCGACGGTGATTGCTAGCCTGCTGGACCTGACGGCCTCGGTTTCTGCTCCATCGATTTCCCCTGGGTCGCCTTGGGAGCAGGCCGGGGGGCGGGGGCAGCAGCAAGGTGCCCCGATTCTAGGCGAGGCCGCTGTAGCTGAAACCTCAGCAGCCGAGGCCGCTGTCGCCGATCGCCCCTGGCCCGATCGCCGCCGTTTTCGTCGCAGCGGTTTGGCGATCGCCCTGCTGGGCTTGCTCTGCTGGGCGGGTCAATATGCCATTTGCAGGTGCTGTTCCACGGGGCACCCTGGCTGGGTAGCCGGGA
>JAAUQQ010000388.1 GCA_012032745.1 Synechococcales cyanobacterium RM1_1_8 | reverse complement strand
CGCCCTCGCCCAGCAAAAGCTGCAAGATATCTGGCAGCTCACCGCCGTGGAAATCAAAGGCAAGCAATTTCTGCTGCCCGGCCCCCGCTCGGCCTTTATCCCCACACCGGACCAAACCATCCTCAATCCCTCCTACTTTTCCCCCTATGCCTATCGCCTCTTTGCCCAGGTGGATCCCAGCCGGGATTGGGCGGGGCTAGTGGAGGATGGCTACGGCCTGATCGAAGACATGGCTGCTTTCTCGTCGGTGGGACTGCCCGCCGATTGGATTGTGTTTAATCCCAAAACGGAAGAATTTGGAGCCCTGCCCCCAGGCCAACGCATCCAGACGGTCTACAGCTTTGATGCCTATCGTCTCTGGTGGCGGCTGAGCCTCGATCGCGATTGGTTCGATTCTGCCTCCGCCCGCACCTATCTCAACCGGCACCTGCCCTACCTAATTCAGCGCTGGAAAAAAGACAAGGCCATTCCCGCCGTACTGGCCCTGGATGGCACAGCCCTGGTGGATTATGAAGCGACTTCGCAGTATGCCATGCTCTATCCCGCGATCAAGCCGGTGGATCGCCAGGTGGCCTTCGAGCTATTTTCCCAAAAGCTGTTGGGCAACTATAGCCGGGGCCTGTGGGACAACCCGGATGCCTATTACAGCCAGAATTTAGCTTGGTTTGCCCTGCTGCCGTCCCAGGGGCCGAGGCAGTTGCTGAAACCCGTACGGTAGGGCGGAAATGCTCAGGCTAGCTTCAGAGGGTGTTTGAGAATCCGCCAAGGCCAGCGATTCTAGACCCAACAGGCTAGGCTGTGCCCGCTTTCTTGATCAAACGTACGGGCTATGGGAGCAATCAGCTACAGCTAAAGCCATTCTCAAACATCCTCTCAGCCGACCTCATCCCCCAACCCCTTCTCCCCCAAAGAAACAACAGCCGGGAGCAGGGGAGTCGGAGTGATTATTTATTTCCTTAAGAACCAAAATAATGTTACCAGCCCAGGCTCCCATGGGGCTTTAATTTAAGTGTTTAGACTGTTTCTTGATGGGTTTTCCTGAAATTGATCACTTTTAATTTTCCCTCCAAGCAGCTTTGAGTCTAGGTTTACAGAATAGAAAATTAGCAAATGTTTCGGAAGCAGATGTTTTTTCTCGTACCTGTAAACGGAACTGAAAACTAGATCTGATCAAGGCTGCGATGCAATTGGGAGGACCGAACGAGGAATTTTCTGGCGATCGCAAGCGATCTTGTCCTGCCCATCACCCGAAACCCCCCTGTTCTCCCGCAAACCTGGGCTTTAAACACGCTCTACTGGCCGAGGCTTGGGCTTAGTTGATGTAATCCCGGACTGAGTTCAGCCTGGATTGGGGCGGTTTTGCGCTGGCAGATCAGCTCTAGCGAAGGTGCAATTAGATTTTTGAACTGTAAGCATTGAAACCTCAAAAGGGTTAACCCATGGTGAAGCTGAATAAACTCAAATCGGTGCTGATTGGTGAGGGCTCGCTGCTAATTCGCTGCGCTGAGATCCTGCTCCAGCGGCAATGGAGCCTTGCAGCCATCGTTTCCAATAGCGCCGAAGTTTTGGCCTGGGCCAAGCCGCAGGGCCTGGCGGTGATCTGTCCCCAACGCTCCGCTGACATTGCGATCGCCCTACAGGATCTCGAATTTGACTATCTGTTCAGCATTGTTAACGGCTTCCTGCTGTCAGAGGAGGTGATTGGGTTAGCGCGCCAGCGAGCCATTAACTACCACGATTCGCCCTTGCCTCGCTATGCGGGCCTCAACGCGGCCACCTGGGCCTTGATTCAAGGCGAAACTCACCATGCCATTTCCTGGCATGACTTGACCGCTGGCATTGACGAGGGCGATGTGCTGGTCCAGGTGCCCCTGGCGATCGCCGCCGATGAGACTGGCCTCAGCTTGAATGTGAAATGCTACGAAGCGGCGATCGCCGGCTTCCAGCAGCTCAGCCAACAGCTTGAACAGGATCAGGTTCAGCCCCAGCCCCAGGATCTCTCCCAACGAACCTATTTCCCCGGCTGGGCCAGGCCCTGGGCAGCGGGGTTCCTCGACTTCCACCAGCCTGCCCTTCAGCTCTCGCGGCTCGTGCGGGCTCTGGCCTTCAAGCCCGGCTACCGCACCCCCCTGGCCATGCCTAAGCTCTGGCTGGGGGACAACTGGGTCGCCGTGGGCAAGCTGACGATTTTGAACCGCTCTCGCCCGGAACCGCCGCTGCCGCCGGGGCAGATCGTCGCCCTGGATGGCCAACGCCTGGTGGTCAGCACCGCCACGGCCAATGTGGCCCTCAGCGACTTGCGCACTGCCACAACCCAGCCCCTCTCCCCCCTCGCCCTGGGTTATCAGGCGGGTCGGTCCCTGCCTGCCCTGCCGGAGCCAGCCTCCCTCGGCCCGCTGAGTGAAACGGTGGCCCGCCACGAAACCTTTTGGCGGCGCCGGCTCCAGCGCTGCACTGGCTTGACATTGGATTGGCTGGTCAAAGACCAGGTGACGGACCAGCCGCAGCTCTGTGCCCAGACCTGGGATGGGTTAGACGCCCTGGCCCCCAGGCTGATCGACCAGGTGCGGCAGTGGCAGGCCAAGACCTCCGGGGGAGAGGCAGCGTTGGAGCCCGCCCTGGCTGCTCCGGAGCATCCCTTGGCCCTGGCTTTGACGGCGCTGCTGGGCGGATTTTTTAGTCGGCTCGACCGCCAAGAGGGCCAGACTCTGTCCTTCTCTGGCCCGGTCCAGCGGGCCTTGGCGGGGACAAAAACAGCGATGCTGTTTGCAGCATTTGTGCCGATGGAGCTGCGCTGTGACCCGGATGCCCCACTGGGTGCAGCGCTGGGCAACTGGCCCAGGAACAAGCCCAGCTCAACCAGCGCCGCAGCTATGCGCGGGATCTGCAAATGCGGACGCGGGGCCTGCCGGATGCAGGCCTGCCCCTGGCCATCACCTGGCTAGAGCCCGGCGCAGATCTGCCCGAGGTCGGCGATCTGAGCTGGCCAACCCAGCGCCAGGTGCATTTGATCATTGGGGGCGATCGCGCCTGTTGGCATTACGACAGCGCCCAGATCTCCCCCGCTGCCCTACACCGTTGGCAACAGCAGCTCAACTGTTTGATTGCTGGCATCCTGGCGGAGCCCGAACGGCCCCTGGGGCTCCAGCCCCTGATGTCCGCCGCAGAGCGGCAGCAGGTGTTGGTGGATTGGAACCAGACCCGCTGGAGCCAGGCGGAGGGATGGAGCGATCGCCCCATCCACCAGCTATTTGAAGCCCAGGCTGAGCGCACCCCCCACCGCACCGCCCTCCAGTACGCCCACCAGCGGCTCACCTATGGCGACCTCAACCGCCGAGCCAACCAACTGGCCCATCTGCTGATTCAAGCTGGACTGGAGCCCGGCGATCGCGTCGGCATCCACCTCGAACGCAGTCTAAACCTGGTGGTGGCCCTGCTGGCCGTACTCAAAGCGGGGGGAGCCTACCTGCCCCTGGACCCCACCTATCCCCAGGAACGCCTGGCGCTGATGGTGGAAGAGGCCCGGCCCAGGGTGTTGCTGACCCAAAGCCTCTTCCAGAGAAGGTTCCAGAGCTTGGCCACTCCAGACTGGGCTCCCCAGGAGCTGTGTTTAGATCGCCCCCAACTGTGGAAAAACGCCGCAGCTCACAACCTTCACCTCAATCCCAACCGGCCCATCCAGTCCCAGCATCTGGCCTATATGATCTACACCTCTGGGTCCACAGGCCGACCTAAAGGAGTGATGATTGAACACAGTTGTCTGAGCAATTTCGCTCAAGCTGCCCGTCAGAACTACGGCATCGGCGAGCAGGATCGGGTTCTGCAATTTGCTTCCATTAGCTTTGATGCCGCTGCGGAGGAAATCTACCCCTGCTTGATCTCCGGCGGCAGCCTGGTGCTGCGCACCCCCGACATGATCAGCTCCATCCCCCAGTTTCTAGACCACTGCCAAGCTTTGGGATTGACGGTTTTGGATTTGCCCACGGCCTATTGGCATTTGCTGGTGGCGGAGCTGGATAGTGGGACGGTGCAACTGCCCCCGACGGTGCGCCTTGTGATCATTGGTGGAGAGGCCGTCAACCCCCGCCGGGTGCTGCAATGGCAGCAGATGCTCTGGCGCACGGGCTGCCGCGCCCAGCTTTTGAATACCTATGGACCAACGGAGGCAACGGTGGTGGCCACCGCCCAGCGGCTGCTCCTGCCCCAGGCCGAACCCCCGGATGACCTAGCAGCCCTGCCCCAGTCACGATCGTCGACCGCTGCCCAATGTCACCGCCTATGTGTTGGATGCGCGCCAGCAGCCTCTGCCTCGGGGCATGGCTGGGGAACTCTGCCTCGGCGGGGCGGGCATCGCGC
>JAAUQQ010000387.1 GCA_012032745.1 Synechococcales cyanobacterium RM1_1_8 | reverse complement strand
CGACTCCAGAGCCGGGGCAAGCGGGTGGCTATGGTGGGGGAGCGGCATTAATGACGCGCCAGCCCTGGCCCAGGCCGATGTGGGAATTGCCATTGGCACAGGGACCGATGTGGCGATCGCCGCCAGCGACATCACCCTGATCTCCGGCGATCTCCAGGGCATTGTCACGGCCATTGAACTCAGCCAAGCCACCATCGCCAACATCCGCCAAAATCTGTTTTTCGCCTTCATCTACAACGTCGCCGGGATTCCCATTGCCGCCGGGATTCTTTTCCCCTTCTTGGGTTGGCTGCTCAACCCGATGATCGCCGGAGCCGCCATGGCCTTTAGCTCCGTTTCTGTGGTGACCAACGCCCTGTGCCTGAGAAATTTTCGACCCAAGCCTAATCACTCCTGAGTCCCATGGTCAAATTGCGCGCTGCTCTGATCGCGATCGCCCTAGGTCTAGCCACAGCCTTGGGCAATCCCACTGTTGCCCAGGCAAAACTTTTAGAGGGCGATCGCGCCGAATTCCAAAAAATCGAACACCCCCTGTCCTTAAAAATTGGCCTCACCGCCACAGGGGCCGGGCTCATCGGCTTGGAACTCTGGTGGTTCTTGTCTCGCAAACCCAAGGCTCAGAATGGCGAGAGGGAACCATGATGTTTCGAGGAATCCTGGGTTACTGAGCAAACGATCAGCTTGAACAGTGCTATTTCGGTGCTCCAGAAAACGCCGTGACCTCGGCCTGGGAGCGTTCCGACAGTTCATCGCCCAGATCACCGCCCAGATCACCGTCCAGATCACCGTCCAGATCGCCGCCCAAACCATCACCGCCCGCCCCCTCGACTAACCCCGCATCGGGATCATCACTCCCCAGCTCCCCCGCCCGAATCATCGCCAACAGCGCCTTAAACGAGCTGGCAATGGGCACCGCAATCACCAGGCCCAGCACCCCCGCCATCTTGGCTCCCACCAGCAGCGAAATCAAAATCCACACTGGATTGAGACCCGTGAAACCACCGATCAGCAGCGGGGCGATCGCGCTATCCACCACCTGGGCAATCACCGCCCCCACGGCCAAAACCCGCACCCCCAGCCAAATGCTCTTCAGCGCCGTCAAAAAGCTGACAATGATCAAGCCCGTGGCGGTGCCAAAGGGAAACACCGCCAGCAGCCCCACGCCAATGCCAAACAGCAGCCCAAAGGGCACCTGAATCATCACAAAGGCGATGGTCATGGTCGTGCCCATCAGCAGCCCCAGGGTGAGCTGACCGGCAAAATAATTGTGGAAATTCTCGCTCAGCAGCGGGCGGATTTTGCCATTGATGCGCTCCGGCAGCCACTGAAAAACCCCGTCCCAAAGGCGCTCGCCATGGAGCAGGAGATAGAAGGTCAGCACCAGGGTCAAGGCGAAGTCCAGGAGGCTGCTGATGGCATCGGGCAGCAGGCCCAAGACCGCACCGCTGAACTCCTGAACCTTGCCCGTCAGGCGCGGCTCAAACTGATCCGCCAGTTTGCCCAGGTCGAAGGGGAAATTGCGCTGGGCCACCCAGACCTGGAGGGCATCGAGCTGGGTGAAGCCAGAATCCAGCCAGCTTGGCAGTTTGGTGATGAGCTCGTTGGTCTGTTCGAGCAAGATGGGGATGATGGTGACGCCGAGGATGGCGATCGCCGCCACCACCAAAATCAGCACCCCAAAAATCGACTGGGTTCGCGACAGCCGCAGCCGCTGAATCAGCCCCACGGGATATCCCAAAATGAACGCCAGCAGCGCCGCTGCCACCGAAATCTTAATGAGCCCTTCAAAATATTGATAAAACAGCAGTGCGACCCAAGCATTGAGGGCGAGGAGGGGTAAAACCAATCCCCACCATGTCCAGCGGGGTAATTTTTCAATCCATTTCATGGTTTTCCCTGGGAGTCTAATCTGGGGGCTGTTGGGGGTCTCGTCCAGTCTAGTCAAGCCAGATTGGGTTTGGCTTGGCCGGGTGTAGCAGATTGCGGCTTAAGTTTGGCTTCCCTTACTCCAACGCCTCTCCCAGGAAGGGAGAGGGGCTCCGATCCGGCTCCCCTTCTCCTTTTGTGGGAGAAGGGGCTGGGGGATGAGGGCGGCTGAAGCTGGCCCAGGAACTTACGCCACCGAGTACTAGCGCAGCACAGGCTGGAAATCAATCGAATGCCGTCAAAAGTGGCCCTAGGTATTGCCATATCCTATTACTTTCACCGACCCAGGGCCGCTGCCAAAGGCTGTGTTTGGATTTTAAACCGCCCACTTCCAAGCCACACAGGTCTGTGCGGGCGGATATTACCCTGGTTTTGGCCTGGGATCTGCCCTGGCCGTTCTGAGCTCGTAAGTTCTGAGCTTCTAAGTTCTCAGCTTCTAAGTTCTCAGCTTGTAATTCTTCCGCTTCCAAGCCTTCGGGCCTGGGCAACTGCCACAGCTCCAGCTCCAACCGGCCCTGCATCGTGTCTCGACAGCAATAGACCAGCCCAGACTGCATGGGAGCCCGCAGGGGCGCTCCGGGCTGGTCCGTAGTGGCCCGCAGACGAACGCCATAGCGCGGCTGGGCTTCCTGGCCCGGCAGGGGCGCGAACTGCACCGCTTCGATTTCCCAGCGGCCCCAGGGATCAATCGACCAGCGAATTTCTGCATTCCAGGGGGCAAATTCATAGAACCGCCCGCCCCGGTGAATGCCCACCAGGGCCACCGCCTCTTCCTGGCCCAGGACTTCGCGCAGGCCCCCTCCGGCGGTCAGGGCCAGGTCTGGATCGAGGCTGCCATCCGCCTGTTCAAAGCTGTTGCAGTTGAGCCAGAACCATTTGCTGGGAAATGCACCGCCCCAGTTTTTTTCTCGGTAGGCTGGGGCTTGGTCAAACTCGTAGCGTTGGCCATTCCACTCGATCCAGCCCGTGGCGAGGCCATGGGCCATGAGGATCTGCCAGCCGGGCTCGAAGATTTGGAACTGGGAGAGAATGCCTGCGGTGGATTTTTGGGGACGGTGGCGATCGCCCCAGCCATAGACCGGCGCGATCCCATAGGCCCAGCTTGCCTCCCCCCCAGCGGGATCCCGCAGGTGGCCCTGGTGCCAGGTGGGCTGAGCTGATAGCCTTCGCCCACCTGCTGGGCAAACTGTTCCGGCGGCAGCCAGGTGGCGGCAGCCTGGGCCAGGGGCGGGGCCAGGGAGAGCCGGTGCCAGTGGCCGAGGGAGAGCTGGTCTGGGCTGGCCCAGAAGTCTTCCACGGCGGGAAATGTGCGGATCAGGTATTGATCGTGGGGGCCGAGGATTTGGGCTGCGCCGCCGCTGTGGGGCTGGTTCCCGGCGGGGTCTTCGATCGAATACATGAAGGCGAAGGTTTGGCCTGGGGTTTGGCCTGGGGTTTGGCCTAGGCTGGAGGCAGGCAGCGTGATGCGATCGTACCAACCTTCAAAAAACCGTCTTGGCGGCGAAGGGGCTGGCCCCAACCCAGTGCCTCGGTAATGGTAGCCGCTGTGGGGCGTGGCGAGGGAGGGGGAAGAAAATGGCGAAGGAAATGGAAACGAGCTGGGAAGAGAGGCCATAGACTGCCATTACAACGGAGCAATAGGGGATGGACAGACTGGAATCACCAGCTTCGCCTCAGCAATGATCCCACTGGAACTGGGCGAGGGCAAACAGGCAGCCGGAAATCACAGCACCAGTGATCAGAAAGGCATAGGATGGCCAGAGCCACAGCAAGGCGATCGCCCCCAAATGCACCAGCGCAATCCCCCCCAAGGCACGGGATCCCATGCCCCAAGCAGTAATCCCATAGCCCAGGGCGCTGAGGCCCAGCCAGAGCGGGCTGAGGTTGAGCAAAATCGGAATAACGCTGCGATAGATGCCATAGTCCGTCAGCCCCAGACCCAGCAGCGTAATTCCGATCCAGCAATAGACCACCCACCGGAGCTGTTTGGCCAGGGCCCAGGGCCAGGCCCGCAGGCTGGAAGCCACCAGCACCGAAAGGCTGAGGGCGGACCAAACCTTGGCCTGCTGGTGCCAGTCGAAGGCGTGGAAGCGGGCGGTGAGGAAAATGATGGCAACGGCGATCGCCCACAAAATCAAGGCTTGGTCGAGGCGGGTGTAGTACAGGCGGGAGGCCCGGCGACCAAACAAATAGATCACGCCATCCTGCTCATCGCTGGGTAGATCGGGTTGTTTGAGCTGCCAGGCTGGCTGGGGCTGATGGGGGCAACTGGAATGGGATTGATCAAAGCTCACGGTCTAAGAGGATGTTTGAGAATGGCTTTGGCTGTGGCTGATGGTGCCCATAGCCCGTAGTTTTGATTAAAAAAGCGGGCACGGCCTAGCCTGTTGGGTATAGAATCGCTGGCTTTGGCGAATTCTCAAACATCCTCTAAACCCATGGGGTGC
>JAAUQQ010000020.1 GCA_012032745.1 Synechococcales cyanobacterium RM1_1_8 | reverse complement strand
AGCCAATGCCAACCTCCAGCGAGAGCAGGAAAAAGCCGAGCAACTGCTGCTGAATATTTGCCGGGGCGATCGCCGACAAACTGAAGGAATCCCCCGGCACCATCGCCGAACTCTTCGAGGAAGTGACAATCCTATTTGCCGATATCGTGGACTTCACGCCCCTATCCAACCGCATGGAGCCCCTAGAAATGGTGGGTTTTCTCAACCGCGTCTTTTCCACCTTCGATGCCCTGGCCGAAAAACATGGTCTGGAAAAATTAAAACCATTGGCGATGCCTACATGGTGGTGGCAGGCCTGCCCACGCCCCGAACGGACCACGCCCAGGCGATCGCCGACATGGCCCTGGACATGCAGATCGCCGTGCGCAACATCACCGATGACCTGGGCGCGCCCTGCCAGGTGCGCATTGGCATCAACAGCGGCATCGTCGTGGCTGGGGTGATCGGCACCAGCAAGTTCATCTACGACCTCTGGGGCGATGCGGTCAACGTCGCTTCCCGCATGGAAAGCCACGGCGCGGCGGGCCGAATCCACCTCACCGCCAGCACCTATGAACAGCTCAAAGACAGCCATGACCTGATCCCCCGTGGATCCATTTACATCAAAGGGAAAGGCAATCTCCAAACCTACTGGCTCGTTGGTCGGAGCCGCCGCCCGGCCCTGCTGGGCGGCTGAAGCACCGGCCCTGCTGGGCGGCTGAAGCAAAAGGTTAGACTGGAGACTCGCAGGTTGCTGAATCTCAAAACCTATGACCCATCCGGCCATCCCGACCGCCTCCGCCGCCGCCCAACCTCTCCCCCAGCCGAGCCCCCAACCTCCCATCGCCCCCCAGGAGCCGAAGGTGTTGGAGATCCACGGCGACCAGCGCTGGGATCCCTACTACTGGCTGCGCGATCGCACCAACGCCGCAGTCCAGGACTACCTCAATGCGGAAAATGCCCACACCGCCGCCCAGACTGCACATCTGGCTCCGCTCCAGCAGCAGCTCTACGATGAAATGCTGGGTCGCATCCAGGAAACCGATCTGTCTGTTCCCTATCGCCATGGAGACTACTTCTACTACTCCCGTACAGAAACCGGCAAGGCCTATGGCATTCTCTGCCGCAAGCTGGAGAGCTTGGAGGCCCCTGAGGAAATTCTTCTGGATGAGAATCTGCTGGCAGAAAACCAAGATTTCTTTGACCTAGGCGACTATCAGATCAGCCCCAACCATAGACTGCTGGCCTATGCCACTGATACCCAGGGCAATGAACGCTACACCCTGGCTTTCCAGGTATTGGGAGGGGCGATCGCCTGCCCGAGACCATCCCCGATGTGGGAGCCTTGGCCTGGGCCGCCGACAGCGAGACCCTATTTTATCTGCGCTTGGATGAGACCAATCGCCCCTACCAGCTCTGGCGACACCGCCTCGGCACGCTGATCCACAGCGATGAGCTGATCTATGAAGAAGCCGATGAAGGCTTCTACCTGAACCTGACCACTACCCGCAGCCAAGCCTACATCCTGCTCAGCGCCGAGAGCAAAATCACCTCGGAGGTGCGCTTTCTCGATGCCAGAACCCCCACCGGGGAATTCCAGCTGATCCATGGCCGCCAGCCGGGACTGGAGTATTCCGTCGCTCACCATCCTGGGATGGCGGCGGACTTTGGGGGCGATCGCTTCTACATCGTCACCAACGACAACGCCATCAACTTCAAGCTGATGACCGCGCCGATCAGCAAGCCCAGCAAAGATCAATGGACCGAGATCATCCCCCACCGGGACGACATCATGCTCAGCGCCGTTGACCTGTTTGCCGACCACCTGGTGATCTATGAGCGGGAGCAGGGCCTGCCCACGATTCGCATCCAAAAGCTCTCCACGGGCGAGGTCACCAAGCTGGCCTTTCCCGAGCCAACCTATGCGGTCAGCAGCGGCTTCATGCCTGAGTTCCACAGCAATATCCTGCGCTTCATCTACAGCGACCTGCTCAACCCGACCTGTGTTTTTGACTACAACATGGACAGCCACGAGCGGGTGCTGAAAAAGCAGCAGCCGGTGCTGGGGGGCTACGACCCGAGCCGCTACAGCAGCCAGCGCCTGATGGCCCCCGCCGCCGATGGCACCGCCATCCCCATTTCCCTGGTTTACCCCAAGGGGACCGTGCTCGATGGCAGCAATCCGCTCCACCTGGTCGGCTATGGCTCCTATGGCTATTCCTATCCCGCCAGCTTTTCCTCAACCCGCCTCTCCCGCCTGGAGCGGGGCGTGGTCTGCGCCATCGCCCATGTTCGCGGCGGCGGCGAGCTGGGACGCCCCTGGTATGAGCAGGGCAAGTTTTTGCACAAGGCCAATACCTTCACGGATTTCGTTGCCTGTGCCGAATTTTTGATCGATCAGGGCTGGACCCAGCCGAGCAAGCTAGCGATTTCCGGCGGCAGCGCGGGGGGGCTGCTGATCGGAGCGGTGATCAATCTGCGGCCAGCACTGTTTCAGGTGGCGATCGCCCAGGTCCCCTTTGTGGATGTGGTCACCACCATCCTGGACCCCAGCCTGCCCCTCTCGGTGATGGAATGGGATGAGTGGGGCAACCCCAACGAGCCCGACTTCTACCACTACATGAAGTCCTACTCCCCCTATGACAACGTCCAGCCCCAGGCCTATCCCCACCTGCTGGTCACCGCTGGCCTCAATGATCCGCGCGTGGCCTATTGGGAACCGGCCAAATGGGTGGCCAAGCTACGGTCGCACAAAACCGACGGCCATCGGCTGTTGCTCAAGACCAACATGGAGGCGGGCCACGGGGGAGCTTCGGGCCGCTATCAGCGCCTGAGGGAGGCAGCCTTTGAAGATGCCTTCATGCTGGACTGCCTGGGCCTCAATTGCGGGGGCTCCGATCGCCGAGGCCTAGATGATTCGAGCAACGATGAACATCAGCCCCAAGACGGGGCCGAGACCTAGGCGACGTTCAGCCCCCTTTTTCAGTCCCCCTTTTCAGCCCCCTTTCACGCTGCTGTATTCGGGTCCGCAGGTGGCGGATCGGGCGGCAGCTGTTCGCTCTTGCCGCGCACTGGCGGCATAGCCTCCACCAGGCCCAGTTCAAAGGCTTGATCGGGCAGTTCGCCCGCCAGATACTTGCCGGGCTCAAACACGCGCCCGAGGGTAAAACACTGCTGCCTGAGCTGCACGACTTCTTCCTGTTGAAATAGCGTACGGCTGCGACTGCGTTCAATTGCCATGGTGAAGCCCTGGTGATGGAAAGCCCTGCTTGGGGGCAGGGAGGACGGTTCTGTTGAACCTATGCTAGCTCACCAGACTCGCCGGGAGATTGGGGCGATCGCGATTTGAAGCAAGTTATTAAGCTGATTGGCTGGCAAAACTCGAACCGCCCTCACCCCAACCCCTCTACGAGGAAGGGAGAGGGGCTTTAATCCAGAGGGGTTGGGGGATGAGGGGCAAGGATTTGTCAGTCAAGCAGGTTCTTAAGACAAGCTGTTGAAACAAGCTCCTAAAAGCAGGCCGCAAAGCCAATCCAGCTCGCTAGCGAATCTCACGATGGGCGGTTTGGGGGGGCTCGGCTCCAGGCTGGGGAGACATGACCGCGCCGATCAGCGTCGCCACCAGCAGAATGGCAATCATCATCATCCAGTCCGAGGAAGACTCTTGGGTCGGTTTCATGGCTAACTCTAAAAATCGTAGATGTTACTGAGCAACAGACTGCTCTAAACCCCAGCGGTTAAGCTCACTGCCAACTGTCCCCCTGGGAGAAGGGAAACTACATTTTGGGAGAATATAATAGTCAAAACCGTAGATATCTGAGTTTCAGAAGTCTGCTCTGGTTAGTTCTGGTTTCTAAGGCAAGCAAGGGAAACCGCAAGGCTTAGGTAAATTAGAGGGTGACTTAATCAAAGCTTCTTATCTCTTGTCCAGACATCAAGTTGCTTCAAAGCTTGGCAAGTGACGGATGCATTTTGGTCCGTGGCGATTTAGGCCTAGATTGCGATGGGATGAGGAGTCGCGATCGCCGCCCCAGGACACAGCCAGCACTTATTCATCCCAGTATTATTCAGCACGATAAAAGTTGCGCAGTAATACATGAATATCCAATCCTGGAAGGTGTTAAAAATGCGGCTCAATTCACTACGCACAGCATAATTTAAAGTCCCTTATTCTATATTCACACCATTAAACAGAACTTAAACTTGCAGACATTCAGCGGTGCTTTTAGGTTCAGAGAATGTTTGCAGGCGACCGAATTCAGGCGACCGAATTCAGGCGACCGAATTCAGGCAGCCGAATATCGCTAGGGGAATAATTTTCCCCAGGGATCGCCCCAGGGATACTGGCCAACGGATTTGAACAGCGACGCTTGCCCCAGCGAGTGGATTCATCTAGGGCAAGTTGCCCGCACAAAAAAATACAGCGCGAGATTTTCCCCTGCAAAGATGGCAGGAATGTTTCGGGCTCGGTGTTTGTCCAGCCACCGCAGGCGGGGAGAACGGATCTCGAAGGGCAGAAGCCTGGCGAGCAGAATCCTGGCGGATTAAAGCGATCGCTCCTCTGGCTCTACATTCACCTCCCCCTGGTGGTTGGGCACTGTTTGCCTAAAAGAGGATGAACTCTTGAAACCCTTGCACCGAGGCTTTTGGGCGGGTTTCTCTGAAAACTGCCAATCCGTTGATATGTAAGGGTTACAAACGTCTATCACCCTGTAACGGGACAGTGCCGAGCGATGGCGGGCCAAAACTGGTTTCCCAGAAGTTTGTCAGCATTACTTAACCGTGGGCGATTTTGAATCTGAGTTTGAGCATCTCCTCCGGACTATGGGAAACATATGCTCAATAGGGCTTAGCCGTAGGGCTTAGCGATGGAACTTACCCACAAAACTCGCTCGCAGAACTCAGCATTTGAGATCCCATTAATCCCAGTCAAGCGTAACCGATGCAGCGATATCAACCTTCGGGACTCTGTAATTTACTACAGGAAATCCAGCAGCAGAAATTCACAGGTATTGCTCGATTTGAAGCGGTCCAGCCTGGGGTGGGAGAACCTGGGGCAAGAATCGAGAAAAGTGCCCATCTCCATCTTTTAATCTTCCATGCAGGGGAACTATGCTACGGAGATAGCGAGTTACCCCAAGTCGATCGCCTGACGGAGCTGCTGACGCAACAGCTCAAACATCCCCTGCTGAGAATGGCTCTAAAGGTCTCCCAAGAGCAGCGCCAAAATCCCCAGTCTCTCTGGGAATTTCTAGGCAAAGTGGTCGTGACCCGCATTGTCACCTGGGAACAAATTGAATCGGTCATTTATCAGCAAACATTGGCCACGCTCCAGAAACTGTCCCAGAGCCCCGGCTGGATGACCCGCGATCCGTTGACCTGCTTTGACCTGAGTTTTGGGAGCGATCGCCACGGCCTCGATCTAGCCCAGCTCCTTCGGGAAATGGGCAGCAACGGGCCAGGCTTGGGCCACAGGGCCCCGAGCCCCGAGTCCCCAGCCATGGCAGAGCAGCGTCCCCCCATTTCCTCCTTCCATCGCCCATTGGCCCAGCCCGCCCCAGCCTTGCAGACTGCCCGAGCGGCGGCGATCGCCTCCCCCGAGCGCTCCAGCCTCCCACCGCTGACGGGGCAGTTCCCCAATGCCCATGCAGGCTCCAAGCCAACGGGCTTAGCCAAGATTCTGAGCGTGGATGACAGCCCGATCGTACAAAAGATGGTGGAGCGCACCCTGGGGAAAATCTATGAGGTTCACCTGGCCAGCAATGCCTTAGAAGCACTGAAAATGCTCAACGCCATGGATGGGATTCAGCTCATTTTACTAGATGTCAACATGCCAGGCATCAGCGGCTTGGATTTCTGTCGCACCGTTAAAAGTATTCCTAAGTTTAAGTCAATTCCCATCATTATGGTGACCGCAAATGAGGGACGCGTGAACAAAGCTAAAGGTCAGATTGCAGGTTCGACACTGTATCTAACCAAGCCCATTGAAGGGGACAAGCTTCTGGAGATTGTCCATCAATATGTCAAAACTCCAAACCAAACCCCAGGCCAAATCGTGAGACAGCGATCGAACCAAGCAGCGAGCTAGCGATCGGACCAGCTATTCAGCCCTCCAGCCTCGGCCCAGCATCACTCCCCCCTGCCTAATCAACCGCTAGTCTTGCCAGCCATTTTGGCATCACTACTCCCATATAATAAGCTATGAATCGCCAATCATTTCTTATCTTCAAAGTTCAGGATCTTCGCTATGCCTTAGCGGTCGATGGGATTCGAGAGATCTTCAAGCTGCCTGAACTCATGGCCGTGGCCAACATGCCCAGCGACATCATTGGCCTACTCAATTTTCGAACTCAAGTTTTGCCCGTTATGCATTTGGCCCGTCGCCTGGGTCAGGGGAATTTAGAATGCCAGGTGAGCGACAGTTTAGTCGTACTACAGTGGCGAGATCTCTGGATTGGCATGGTCGTCAACCAAGTGGAGGAGGTGATTGAGATTGATCGCCAATCGATCAAGACAAATCTCTCCCTGGGCAGGGAACAGGCGATCAATTCAGCTTTTCTCTCCGGTGTGGCAACCGTGGATTCAGAAATGATTATGCTGCTAAATCCTGAAGCTTGATTCGACAAGCCGATAAAATTTCAGAGAGTATTTCAGAGCTAAATTTAGCGGCTTTAGTCGAATCAGAACAATCTACTGCTGGGATGCTTTCCATTGTCAAGATCGACGGTGAAGGAGAGAAAGAAATTGGTCTCAAAAGTTTTTTCGAGCGCTATTGTCCCAATGCTTCTGCGGCAGAGCTGGCCATTTTTCGGCAGCGGGCGGCGATGCTCCAAGCGCCGTTGGAAACATTCCAGGAGGAAGCTTCTAACAGCCTAGCAGTCATTCGTCTCGGCGGAGAATACTTCGGCATTCGCTTAGAGGTGGTGCGTGAGTTCATCCAAATTTCAGCCATGACGCCAGTTCCCTGTTGTCCAAGTCATATTCTAGGCAACTTAAACTTGCGAGGAGAGATCATGACCGTGATGGGCATCCATGACTATCTCAATGTTGCCTCGCCCCAGCGGGCTGCGGAGAAGGCGATCGTCATTGAGGTCAATGGAATTGTCGCGGGTGTTGCTGCCGATCAAGTTTGTGACATTGTCCAGCTTTCCCAACAGCAGATTTCTCCTGTACCGGCAGCAACAACTTCCAGTCGAAAGAGCTATTTTTCAGGCATTGCACCCTATGGAGAGAATGTGTTGGGAATTTTAGATTTTTCCAAGCTGATTCAAGCGGAAAGACTCGTGGTCAATGAAGCTATTTGATCTCCTCCCTGGCTGTGACCTTCTTCAGCTTGGGCAGTCTTCACCTTAAACAGTGTTGAGCTTTCTCTCCAAAGTTTTTCAAACTCAGCCTTTTCGGACACCTCAATTAGGAATCCAGCCATGAAAATTACCAAACAGCTACAGTACGCGATCGCCGGTCTCGCCTCCTTTGCCCTCTTGGGTACCCTCGCACTAGATATCTCTGCCCAGGGCGCGAAGTCCGATGGCCGGGTTGTGAACCACTCAGGTATTGTCCGGGGGGCCAGCCAGCGCTGGATTAAGCTGGAATTGCAAAACCAAAAGAGTGAAAAAATTGAGACCTATGTCAACACATTAGTCAATGGTTTGATCGATGGTGATGCAGAGCTGAAGTTGCCGAAGGCAACCGACAAAGCCTATCGTGAAAAAATGCTGGAAGTGAAGTCCCAATGGGAAATCCTGCGGGATCAGGTAGAGCGCTACCGCAACGGTCAACTGAGCAAAGAGATAGTGCTCAAAAGCAGTGAGGATTTCTTTGGCGTGACCAACGAAGCAGTGTTCTTGGCGGAGGAATTCTCCATCAACAGTGTTGTGCAGCAGCGGGTGACCAATGTCATTATCTTGCTGTTGAACCTGGCCGTATTGAGCTTTGTTTGGTATAGACTCCAGCGGGCTTCCAGGCTCTTACAGGGCTCCGTTTCGACCATGGCTGGGACATCTAGCGCGATCGCCGAAAGCGTCAAGCTCCAGGAAAAAATCATTCAGGACCAAACCTCCTCCGTCAAATCTACAACCCTGGGCATGGAAGAGCTGGGCGGTAGCACCATGAAAACCGCAACCCAGGCCCAGACCTCCGTGCGCAATGCCCAGACTGCCCTGGCCCTAGCCACCGAAGGTGCCGCCACGGTGGGCAAGACAACCCAGGCGATGCAAAGTCTCAAGCAGCAGGTGGAAGATATTGCTAAGCAAATTGTCCAGCTCAGTGAGCAAACGGCTCAGATTGAATCGATTTCCAACCTGGTATCTGGCGTGGCAGATCAAACCAACATGCTGGCCCTCAATGCCGCAGTGGAAGCAGCCAGGGCAGGCGAACAGGGCAAGGGCTTCGCTGTCGTTGCCGGAGAAATTCGTAAGCTGGCGGATCAAAGTAGCCGTTCGGCAGAGAAGATTAATCAGCTCATTTCAGATATTCAGGCTTCGATCAATAGCACCATCATGGTGACCGATGAAGGCACCAAAACAGCATCCAGTAGTTTGGAACTGGCCGATGCAACCTCCATTGCCTTTGAGAGCATTCGCAATGCGGTGGAGCAGATCTCCCAGACCAATGAGAGCATGGCCAATGCCGCCAAGCTCCAAGCCGTGACAGTGCAGCAGTCCGTCTCATCCATGAATGCGATCAACCTGGGTGCCCAGGAAGCATTTTCAACCACCAAACAGGTGAAGCAATCCACTTCACAACTCAGCAACCTTTCCCAGGAGCTAAGCCTATCTGTTTGATTGATTGAAAATCAGACCATTCGTAATACATGTACGATGGAATTTCTGACCTTCAGTTCCAAGAGAATGGAGCTGAATCATAGAGGACTGAATTCCAACGCCTAACCAATTGCCAAATTGTTGATCGAATTTGGATCGCACTGGAAGATAACAGCGTAACGCCATGTTTATTGAAGACCAAGAGCTACGCGACCTCTATCGAGTCGCCAGTGCTGACCATTTGGACAACCTGGAGGCTGGGTTGCTGCGCCTCGAACAGAAGCCAATGGAGACGGAACTCTTATCTCCGTTGCTGCGCGAACTGCATTCCCTCAAGGGGGATTCTCGCATGTTAGGGATTGAGGATGCGGAAACCCTCTCCCACCAAGTCGAAAGCCTCTTGCAGGAAGTGGAGCAGGAACTTGCCTTGGGGCTGATGCCTACCGAGGTGCTGCATCCCGGCCTGTTCACACGCCTGTATCGGGGCCTGGATGCCATCCGCCAGATTACCCACAGTGCGGTTTCAGGGGAGCCTTGCCAGGCAAACGTCTTTCAGGTGATGGCACAACTGATGGGAGCGGAGGGCCTGGAGGGAGAACTAACGGACAGTTGGGAGATTCCCTTGGCCTTGGTGGAGGAAGAGGCGTTGCCAGAAGCTCTGCCAGAGGCCTTGCCAGAAGAAGCATTACTAGGCAAGCCAGCGGTTCAATCCAGGGAGCAATCGACGGAAGAATTGCAGCAGCAACCCTTGCCAACATCGTCCAGCGGCAAGGTGCTCCAGGAGGCGCATCTGCCTGGGGATCGCCTGCCCGGCCTGGCCGCAGAGCTAGCCCTCGCCTCCCATTGGGCAGCGGAGCAGGATGCGGGCTTGGCTTCCGGTTTCGATCCTACCTCCGCAGAGTTGCCGCAGACTGATTTCAGGGCCGGGCCGGGAACTGCTCCCGACCCCAGCAGAGAGACGGCTGAGCCAGATTGGGATGTTGAGGGGAATTGGATTGAGGATGATGAGCTGCGATCTCTCTACGAAACCGCCAGCACAGAGCACCTCGCAACCCTGGAGGCAGGCTGTCTCCAACTAGAGCAACAGCCCGAGAAACTGAGCGACCTGAACGATCTACTGCGGGCTGCCCATTCCCTCAAGGGGGACTCCCGCATGTTGGGGGTGGTCAAGGCTGAGCAGCTCACCCACCAATTGGAAACCCTGTTACAGGCCGTGGCCCAAGGGCAGCAGCAGGTGACAGCGGAACTGTGCGATCGCCTCTATCTGGGCATTGATGCCATCCGCCGAGTGGCCCGCAGTGCCGTGACGGAGGATGCTCCTGCTGTGCAGGGCTCCCAGGTGATGGCACAACTCCAGACAGCTACTTCTGGAACGACTACTTCTGGAACAGAGAAACCGCCAGAGAAGCCGCCAAACAAGCCCCTAGACACCATTCGCGTAGCAGCAGCCCAGCTCGACAGCTTGGTCACCCAAGTGAGCGAGCTCGTGGTGACCAAACGCCGCATCGTAGATAGCGGTAGCCGCACGGCTGAGCTACTGGATATTCTCGAAACCTGGTCGCGGGACAACCAAGTCCATCGCAGCGGATTGAAGCGCTGGGCCGAGCTGCTGCCGCCCCATGAAGCCGAGAAGCTTCAGCAACTGTATCAGCGCCACCAAACGCGACTTGAGCAACTGAGCGATTGGGCACAACAGCGCCAGAGACAGGCCGGGGAAGATGGCGATCGCCTCACCCTGATCACCAATGGCCTAGAAGCAGGCATTATCAGCCTGCGCATGATGCCCCTCTCCACGGTATTCAATCTCTTTCCCCGCATGGTTCGAGATCTGTCAAAACAGCAGCAAAAATCCGTTGAATTGATCCTGGAAGGGGGAGACACCCTAGTTGATAAACGAGTATTAGAAGAGATCAAAGATCCCCTCAGTCACCTGCTCAGAAATGCCGTGGACCATGGCATTGAATTGCCCGAGGAGCGGACAGCGGCAGGCAAACCCACAACCGCCACCCTGCGGCTGCGGGGCTACCAGCGCGGCAGCAGTGTGGTCATCGAAATTTGCGATGATGGGCGAGGTTTAGATGGAGAAGCGATTCGCCAGACGGCCCTGCGCCGGGGCCTATTCGACTCTGCAACCCTGGCTGCCATGGGGCCGCAGCAGCTCCAATCGCTGATCTTTGAGCCTGGCTTTTCCACCCGCAGTCGCGTCACAGAAATTTCGGGCCGAGGGGTGGGCCTCGATGTGGTCAAAACCAATATTGAACGGCTCAAGGGCTCCATTCAGATTGAGTCCAAGTTTGGCGAGGGCTGCCAGTTTCAATTGCGCCTCAATCCCAGCTTGGCCGCAACCTATGCCCTGATTCTTCAGGTCAATCGGGTCTCCTATGCCATTCCCATCGAGCATGTGGACCATATGGTGACCGTTTCGCGGGAGGATATTTTTGCAATTAAGGGTAATTTAACGGCCACAATCGATGGAGAAACCATTTCAGTGGCCTGGTTGAGTGACCTGCTCGAAGTGCCGATGAGCATCCCCGATTCTGCCACCGCTGCCGATGAAGCCTATCGTCGAATTCCCTGTGTTGTCATCAATGTAGATAATCAGAAAATTGGCCTGTTCGTCGATGCCTTGGTTGAACAGCAAGAGATTATTCTCAAACCCCAGAGCAAGCTCCTGACCCGCGTGCGCAATATCCTAGGCAGTACCCTGCTGGGCAATGGAGAAATCTGCCTAGTCCTGAACCATCAGGATCTTTTCAAGTCCGTGCTGCGCCGCAATGGCTCCCTAGAAACCTTTGATCAAATCACCACAGCAACTCAATCTAAGCCCAGAGTTCTGCTAGTGGAAGATTCGATGCCTATCCGCACCCAGATCAAGCGCATTTTAGAGAGTGCTGGATATGAAGTCACTGCAACTGTCCATGGGCTAGATGGGTACAATACTCTTATAGACTGTGCCGATTCCCAGTCCCTGCCCTTCTCTGCGGTTGTTTCTGATGTGGAAATGCCCCACATGACTGGGCTAGAGCTGGCGGCGAAAATTCGCCAGCATCCCGAATATGATGGGTTGCCCATCGTCTTGGTTACCACCTTGGCAACGGATGCAGACCGCCGCAGGGGCACCAATGCAGGCGCAACCGCCTACATTACCAAAGGGAACTTTGACCAGAATTTACTGTTGGATACCCTAGGAGGTTTGATTCGATCATGAGTGGAAAAATAAAGGTTGTGCTGGTGGAAGATTCTGCTGTAGCACTGGAGATTTTGGAACGGCTGATCAATTCATCGGACATCGTTGAAGTCGTGGGAACGGCTCGGGATGGCACAACGGGTTTGCAAGTGATTGCACGGGAACAACCCGATGTGATCTGCACAGATCTCCAGATGCCCAATATGGATGGTCTTGAGTTTACTCAAAGGGTGATGAATGAGTTTCCTCGGCCTATCTTGGTGATTAGTAATATGGTTGGCCCCACGGAAGTTGACAATATTTTCAACTTGATGCAAGCGGGTGCATTGGACTTTTTCCCCAAGCCAACTTCGGGCACAGCGACGGATTATGCGCGGCTCCAAAATGCACTGGTCACCAAGATCAGAGTTCTAGCCAGCAAGCGGGCCACGCTGGTTTAGTATAAAACGCGAATCTGGGGCAACCCGGAGGAGAAGCCCGCGCCGTAACGCCTAAGCGGTCGGCGTCGGGAGTATGTCACAGCTCAGTGAAATACGCTCAAAGCTACCAGCGATGGTGGCATCGGTTTCTGGTCAATCCTCGAATCAACGTGAGCGACTGGTATCTCCCGCTGGTGATGAATGCTATCCGTGAGTGGAAGCCAAGCCCCGTCTCTCTGGCACTGGTCAAAAATGCCAAATTCATAGCGGAGACCATAGCCGATCTCCGGAATTTCCAAGGTCGCTAGGGAGTCCATATCGCCATGTAGTAGTCATGGGGCGTCGCAATCCCCGGAAACTTACCCAGACTATAAAACAGATGATCGGCGAGGGCACAGCGCAGGGTTTCAATGTCGAGGCCGGTGCGATCGCCTTCTACTTGAATCAAGAGCAGGGGGCAGGGCACCCCATTGGCAGGCTCTAGCATGGGTGATGGCTTCGGGGAGATTGCGCCCATTAAACCAAGCGAATCTGAGCATTCTGTGAGCACAGTTGCCCATTGTGGGCTGTGGACGATGGGCCTACTCCCAGGGCCATCTATTCCCAGGAGCCTCGATTTCTAGGACTATCTCATCTATTTGCCACAGCGTCTATTTACCATAGATGTTAGCGGTGAGCTCTCCCAGAGGAACTCTGCTGTTATGGTGGATGTCAGCTTGATTTCGCTTCAGCCTAGGGCTGTGGGATGCTGTGGCCGCCGATGTTATTTTGACCGTTTTTCATCAAGAGGATTCCAAGGCCGGTCGGGTGGGCGATCGCCTCCTGGCCCGAGGCTATTGCCTAGAGGCTTGCTGTCCAGCGGTGGGGGATGCGCTGCCGCGATCGCCCCAGAATTACGCGGGCATCATTTCCTTTGGCGGCGGCATGAGCGCCAACGATGAACATTTGCCCTTTATTAAAGCGGAGCTGGACTGGCTGCCCCAGGTCATGGCAGCGGAGGTGCCCCTGCTGGGAATTTGCCTCGGGGCCCAGCTAATTGCGCGGGTGCTCGGGGGGGAGGTCAAGCCCCACATCCATGGCCGGGTGGAGATTGGCTATTGCTCGGTGCGGCCCACCCCCGAGGGGCTGCATTTGTTTGATGGGTCAGGGTACGGCACAGCATCGGAGCCGCTGTCGTTTTACCAGTGGCACCGAGAGGGGTTTGAGCTGGTGCCGGAAATGACGCCCTTGGCGGAGGGGGATGAGTTTGAAGGCCAGGCTTTTCGCCATGGTCTGCGCACCTACGGCTTGCAGTTTCACCCCGAGGCGACGCGGGAGATGATCGATCGCCATCTGGACCAGGCTTCCCACATGCTCCAGTTTCCGGGGGCGCAACCGCGATCGCAGATCCTCGAAAAGCACGATCGCTGCCCCCATTCCGCTGCCCAATGGATCGATCGCTTACTGGATGTGTGGCTGCCGCCTAGGGTAAAAACCAGGGCAGAAGCCAGGGTGTCCTGAGCGCGGGGCTCAAGCGCGGGGCTCAGGCGAGGCGTAAGCTAGGAGCATCCCCTCGGCGTTTATCCCGGTGCTGTGCGATGTTGAGCGTTAGAAATTTGGGCCGCCGCTTGGGCCAACCGCCAGAGCAACAGTGGCTGTGGCGGGGGGTGAGCTTTGAGCTGGAGCCGCTGGACCATCGGCTGCGGTTGGATTTGTTGCGGGGGGCTTGAGCGATCGCACGGCGCTCTGCAATTTTTCACCCCAGCTCAGGCTCAGAGGATGTTTGAGAATTCGCCAAAGCCAGCGATGCTATACCCAACAGGCTAGGCTGTGCCCGCTTTTTTAAGCAAAAGTACGGGCTATTCGCACCATCAGCTACAGCCAAAGCTATTCTCAAACATCCTCTCAGCTTAAGCCCGTGGCTTGGAGCACATATGCTCTGGAGCGGGCGGCTCAGTCGGTGAGGATGTGGATGGCCAGGAAGCCTTCGGCGGGGGTTGGCGGCTGGGGGGTGATGCTGGCATGGGAGAGGGCGATCGCGGCATCGGGAACCTTCCGCCCTCGCTGTTGGTTGCGTTGCAAACAAATCTCTACGGGGGGCAGGAGAACCCAGGCAAGCCAAGGAATTCCCTGGGCCGTCGTCAAGGGGGCAGCCTTGGCAAGGAAGTCTTTGCGCCATTGGAGTTTGGCGTTGGTGGCATCGTAGAGGATGGATTGGCCCTGGGCGATCGCCTGGCGGATTTGGTCGAGGGCGGTGGCTTCGATCGTGGGCCAGTGGCCCTGGGTGGCTTCGTTGCCGTAGAGCTGGTAGCGAATGCGATCGCTAGAGACCCAGGTGAGGTTGGGGTCTTCCTTCAGGCGCTGGTGGGCAAAGGTCGTTTTGCCGCTGGCGGGGGGGGGTCGATGAGCATATGACAGAGCTGGGGCATGGCGGTTGAGGGGTCAGCAGAGCAACCCGATGGGAATGCTGGAGCGGCTCATCGGGTTGCTCCGTCCCAAAATTTGTTTCAGCCAGACCAAGCTTGGCCAAGGCGGACCGGAGCTAGTTGCTATCTCAGCCTCTCCGCTATATTACCATAGAGTGAGAAAGTGAAGCTTGCCTAGGGCAACTATCCGCTGTCAAACAAATATTTGCAGGTATAAATATTTACTCGGAACTGAAGCAAAGAAATGCAGAAAATTTAGGGAACTATTGTGGACTTTCTCTCGAATACGGTCGCCCTCTCGCGGGCACAGTTTGCGCTTACAGCTATTTTTCATATGCTCTGGCCTGTCCTGACTACGGGCATGGCCATTTATCTCGTGATTCTGGAAGGGCTCTGGCTGAAAACACGCAGACCTGATTACTACCGCCATGCTCGCTTTTGGTCAAAACTCTACGTTCTCAATTTTGGCATCGGTGTAGCATCGGGCTTGCCGATGGAGTTTCAGTTTGGAACAAACTGGGCACCATTTTCCGAAGCGGTGGGCGACTTTTTTGGCAGCATTCTAGGTTTTGAAGGTGCAATGGCATTCATGCTTGAGGCTGGATTCCTGGGTATCATGCTGTTTGGCTGGGAGCGTGTGAATCCAGTAATTCATTACTTGGCAACAATCATGGTTGCCTTTGGTGCAAATCTATCGACCTTCTGGATTCTAGTCGCCAATTCCTGGCTTCAAAGCCCAGCAGGGGGTGAAATGGTAAATGGCAAGTTTGTGGTTAGTGATTACTTTCAAGCCATTGCCAATCCATTCATGCTAAAAAGTGTTTTTCATATATTTTTTGCCACGCTAGAAACATCTCTATTTGTAATTGGGGGATTAGTGCTTGGTACATTCTAAAAGATCGCCATCAAGCTTTCTTTAGCCAATCTCTAAAAATTGCTTTAGCCGCTGCGATCGCCGTCACCCCCCTTCAGATTTACATCGGACATCTTAGCGCTGAGCAGGTGGCTCAATACCAGCCAACAAAGCTGGCTGCGATGGAAGCAAAGTGGGAAACAAGTCCGGCAGGGCAGCCTGCGGACTGGAGTTTAGTCGCACTACCTGACGAAGCTGGACAAAGAAATAGCTGGGAAATTACTATCCCCAATGGCTTGGGCTACATTCTAGAATTCAAGAAGAACCTATCTGCACCTGTTTTAGGATTAAAGGAATGGGAGAGAAGCGATCGCCCCCAGATGGTGGGCTTAATCTACTATTCCTTTCGAGTGATGAGTGGCATAGGCTTCTTTTTAGCTGGCCTAATGCTGTGGACTGTCCTAAAATGGCTTTTGGGCGATCTCTCAGGCGAAAAGATTGCTCAGCAGAAATGGCTTCTACGCGCCTGGATTTTCGCAGCTCCATTGGGATATATTGCCGTTGAGTCCGGCTGGATTGTGCGCTGTGTAGGCCGACAACCCTGGACATTGTACGGACAAATTCGCACGGCTGATGCTGCTTCTCATCTCCCAGCAAGCAACGTTCTAACTTCTCTAATTGCATTCGCAACAATTTACTCACATCTACAACTATGTTGTATTTCGCGGTAAAGTGGTCGGAGAAGCATTCGAAGATTAAGTACAGAATTACAGTACAAACGAATGAAAGGCATCTAAGCATTTAGCAGGATGACATGAGTGCTAAACTACTATAGAGTAAAGTATCTGAATAAGACAGTTCATAAGGAATAACTTGTGATGTCGTCACACGAGTTATGGTCTAGACTTTTATCTTCTAAATGAGGTTAGATATTATGCTCTTCCGTCAGTTGTTTGATCAAGAAACTTGGACTTACACCTATCTCATTGCTGATGCAGAAACCAAAGAGGCTGCATTAGTTGATCCGGTCATTGAACAGGTAGAACGAGATTTAAAGTTAATTAAGGAATTAGAACTTACCTTGAAATATTGTCTAGAAACTCATGTTCATGCCGATCATATAACTGGCACTGGAAAGTTGAGAGAACTGACAGATTGTGAAGGTATCGTACCTGAAAATGCTCAGGTTGCCTGTGCCAGCCGTCTGATCGAGGATGGAGAGCGGTTGAAGGTGGGCGATATTGAGATTCAAGCTATCTCTACGCTGGGTCATACTGATAGCCACATGGCCTATAGGGTCAATGGCGATCGCGTTCTGACAGGCGATGCCCTGCTAATTCGCGGCTGTGGCCGGACTGACTTTCAAAGTGGAGATGCGGGTACTCTCTACGATTCCATCACCCAGCGCTTGTTTACCTTACCCGATGACACTTGGGTTTACCCAGGTCACGACTATCGGGGTCAAACCATTTCTACCATTGGCGAAGAAAAACGCTGGAATCCGCGCTTACTGGGGCGTAGCCGGGAGGAGTTTATTAAGTTTATGAATAGTCTAAATTTACCGGATCCGAAAAAGATCATGGAAGCTGTTCCAGCCAATGAACGCTGTGGCAATGTTCTGATCGCTGCCTAAGGGCCTTTACTGATGGAACAGGTGTAATTATGAGATGAACGCCGCAACCTCACTCCACCTGCTCTTCTAAATTCACGTTTGCGAGGGAGGCATATTGAATGCTGACATGGGCGATCGGGTTATTTTTAGCAGGATGCATTGGTATCAGTTTGGGACTGTTGGGCGGCGGCGGGTCTATTTTGGCCGTGCCCATTTTGATTTATGTCATGGGGGTGCCAATTAAGGCCGCGATCGCCATGAGCCTGATGATTGTCGGTACTGTGAGCTTGATCGGGGCCATTCCTCACTGGCGTGCGGGCCATCTCAATCTCAAAAATGCAACTATCTTTGGGGCAACAACGATGCTTGGGGCTTTTGGGGGAGCTAAGGCCGCTGCAACGCTACCGTTCATTACGGGCACTCGACAACTCTTATTATTTGCAGGGCTGATGCTGATGGCAGCAGTTCTCATGATTCAAAAAAGTTTCAAGTCATCCCAACGACCATCGCCTTCCTCACACAGGCCCCAGCCTCAGCGCCAAGCCCAGGTGTCTCCGCTCTGGCATTGGCTCAAAATCACCCTGAGTGGATTGGGCGTCGGTCTTCTTACTGGGCTAGTTGGGGTTGGCGGAGGTTTTGCGATCGTCCCCGCCCTGGTCCTACTACTCAATACACCCATGAAAGAGGCCGTTGGAACGTCTTTGCTGATCATTGCCATGAACTCAGCCATTGGGTTTCTGGGCTATCTAGGGTATGTTGCCTTAGATTGGACATTAATGTTCGAGTTCATGTTTGTGGCTGGACTTGGAATCTTGGCTGGAACCTATCTCAGTCAGTTCGTCTCAGCCAAACAACTCCAAAAAGGATTCGGTTTCTTTCTGTTGCTCATGTCAGCATTCATCTTATTTGAAAATCGCCATGAGTTGCTCACAGCCAAACCCCCTAATCTGATGGCCCAGCATCATGAAGCCTCTCCCCAGAACTTCGCATCTGCTGTGAGCAGTTGATGCACCTGCCACTCCCGAAGGATCAGTCGGCATTGGGCACATTGAATAATGCTCAGCATGGCATTTAGCCCTGCCGAGTTGGCAATATAGGTTGCTCCCACAGACTCAGGTGTTAGGGTCCAGTCAGGCCGGATTTGTGCGACAAACCCATAAAGCTTTTGATTGGAGAATGAGCTATTGATAGCCCAACCCGTTGATGTTAGAGGAACGACGCTGGCGATCGCCCATTCAGGCAAGTTCAGCTCTCGCTGCAAGATCTTAACCACAGCCTGAGCTGGCGTTTCTCCTTGGGGGCAGCACCCCCCCGGCAAATCGACGGTCATGCTGCCTACACCAGGGCGATAGAATGCTGGAGGAACAAGAATCTGGTCCGCTTGTATGGGCAGTACAATGACCGAATCAGCTTTTCCAATGCGCCAATATTCTAGTTCTGGCCCCTGGGGAACTTGGAGGCGCTCACCCCACAGCGTGAACCACTTCGTTTTCAGGCAGAGAATTTTCTCAAGCACTGACCAAGGCTGAGATTCCATACAATACAAGCTCTTCCTATCCTACATTTTCCACTCTATGTTTTCCACATAGAGGTACTCAAATAGCGCTCACCCCCGCTAGGTTGAATCACAACAATGAGCCGATCTTGATATTCAGCTCGTTTGCCAATTTCAAGGACAGCATAGAGTGCTGCCCCCGTTGAGATTCCACTGAGAATACCTTCTTGACGGGCGAGCTTTCGGCCCAAATCGTAGGCCGTTTCATCTTCTACCTGAATAATTTCGTCAATTAGATCCACTCGCAAGACATCTGGAATAAAGCCTGGGCCGATGCCTTGGATATCATGGCGATGCACTGGATGACCACTGAGAACTGCACTTTGAGCCGGTTCAACCGCTACGATTTTGAGGTCAGGCTTTTGCTGCTTGAGGTATCGGCCTGCGCCGGTCAAGGTGCCACCTGTGCCCACACCAACAACCAAAACATCGACTGCTCCTTGACTGTCTTGCCAAATTTCTGGCCCAGTTGTTTCGTAATGGATTTTAGGGTTCGCAGGGTTGCTAAATTGCTGGGGGGAAAATGCATTGGGTAGGCTCGATAGCAATTCGTTGGCACGGGCGATCGCCCTTCCATGTCCGCTTGGGCGGGTGTCAAGACCACTTCTGCTCCGTAGGCAAGCAGGATCTGCTGTCGTTCTTGGCTCATATCCTCCGGCATGGTTAGTATGAGCCGATAGCCCTTGGCGGCGCAAACCATCGCCAGACCGATGCCAGTATTGCCCGATGTCGCTTCAATAATGGTGGTGATTTGCGGTTGAATCAAGCCAGACTGCTCAGCGGCCTCAATCATGTTGATGGCAATGCGGTCCTTGACCGAAGCCGCAGGATTCATGCCTTCGAGCTTGAGCGCGATCTCGGCGAGGCAGCCAAAGGTTTGGGGGAGACGTTGTAGAAGCACCAAGGGAGTGTGGCCGATGGTGTCAGAGATGCTGTTATGGATTGGCATAAGAATCAGGGTTGCTAAAACATCAATTGGGCACAAACCAGCGTGAGCATTGCCATGGCGAAGACATGGGGCAAATTACTCAACCAAGGACGCTGACTGATGCGGAGCAGTGGATAGAGGCTGAAGAGTAATCCTGCCAGTAAGGCCGTACCCTGCAAGAAGGCAGCAACATCCGCACTGGCCGTGAGAGTCGGCAAGTTTAAGTCATGGAAGCCCAACGTTCGAGCTGTGACAGGCAAGATTTGGCCTGCTTCGGTCACGGCAGCGGGAATATAATGGGCCAGGTTCGTGGCAAGAGTTAGGGGCAAATAGGCATAAGTTAAGGTTAAAAAACGGGGCATTTGAGGATCAATTTGGTAGGAGAGGCCATGGACAAGACCAATGAAGAGAGCTGGTGCAGAGAGCAAGAGGAGCACCACTGGAATCCCCAACCCTAAATGTTCTGAATCGATTATCCAATTCTCCCAGCCAAACCAAGTCAGAATTTGGAGATCATGATGCATAAACACGCCTCCCAACAGCAGCAGAAGCAGTGCGGCTTCCGCCCAGAATTCGCGGTGATTTTCTAATAAATCCGAGGCTGGAAATCGAAGATTGACTTGAACCGAGCGATGAGGACAAGCCTTGAGACAGGTCATGCAGAGAACGCAGTCTCGATTATCTTGGAGCTGGGCGGGATGGGAATAGAGGGGACAGCCCCCCGTGGCCTGTCCCTCGCGGGGCAAGGCATCCGCAAAGCTTACAGCGGTGGCAGGGCTGCCTTTGTAACAGCCAAAGGAGCTGCATTGGCTGCCACAAACTTGCTGCGTTGAACGGACTTCCAGCAGGGCCAACTTGGCAAACATGCCATTCATCCCACCAATGGGGCAGAGATATCGACACCAGAGACGGCGTTCGTAAATCAAACTGCAAATCGCAGCCCCTGCGGTAATGGCCAATAAAAGCCAAGCGGAAAGCGCCGCACTGTGGGGCAAATCCCACAGATGTTCCCATAAATAAATCACTCCAAATCCAGCCAACAATAGCCAAGCTCCCCAGCGATTCATCCATTGCGTGGGCCAGGGCAACAGGTCACGGGGCCAAATCCAAAGGGAGAGCTGACGCAATCATTCAGCGGTAATCATAAAGGGACAAACCGCACACCAGAGGCGACCCACCAAGGGGAAAAGCAGCAGATAGAATGGCCACCACCAAGCCCAGAAAAAGTTGAGCGTCATGCTGGAGTCGCGCGTTTGAGGCCCCCAGAAGCCCAGAACTGTCACTGGAATAAAAAAGGCCATCATGATCAGCCAAAAGCCTTGGGGCCACCATCGGCTGAGCAAAAACTGACGGA
Source organism: Synechococcales cyanobacterium RM1_1_8 (assembly GCA_012032745.1). Taxonomy (GTDB): domain Bacteria; phylum Cyanobacteriota; class Cyanobacteriia; order PCC-9006; family JAAUQQ01; genus JAAUQQ01. The sequence goes on along the minus strand of JAAUQQ010000020.1, from coordinate 5,131 downwards.
GCCAGGGAAACTGATCGAGTAAATCAATGCGAAAGGCATTGTTTTTGGACTCCATCGACCATAGCACTTGTTCTGAAATCACGAATTGCTCAGCGGGCGTCATGACGACGGCTCGATAGACAATATTGCGTAATTCAGTCAAATTTCCTGGATAGGAATAGCTGATTAACCGCCGTAGATCACTTTGATTGAGTTGCAGGGGAAGTCGCCCCTTTTCTTGACAGGCTTGGGCTAAAAAGTATCGAGAAAAATCTGGAATATCATCTTTACGCTGAAAAAGGCTAAAGAGCTTAATGCTGTGGGCATTGAGAGAAGAGAAAACCTTGGCTTTGGGGCTAGTCAGGATTAGCCGAACCCAGGATTGTATCTCGACAACAGAGGTCCGGGAGGTGGGAGCTGGGTTGGGGCGATCGCAGCTCCAGGCGATCCAGGCAGGGGATTTCGGCGGAAGTATCCCGTTTCAAGATAGTGACTGAGACGCTCGCGATCGCCCATCGTCAGCAGTTGGACATTATCAATCAACAACGTGCCCCGCTCTAGCAATTCCAGCAGTCCAATCTGCCCTTTCCCCTGCCCCTGCACATCCCCCTTCTCCCCAGAGCCAAACAGCAGATCAGACTGTATAACACGGCTTGATCGCGGGGAAGCTGGGCACAGTCCAGTTCTGCAAAGGGATGCTGTTTTAGACCAGAATGGGCATGAATATAGCCTGAAATAAAGCTTTTTCCCGTTCTAGCTGCCCCTTGTAAGACCACAGGTTTGATATCTGAGACTGCAATCTGAATGAGTTTTTCAACTTTAACAGCAGCTTTACTCTGCTCCAGCAGGGGAGCATTTCTAGGAACGGGTTGGAGATACCGTTGCAACCCTTGGATGCGAGTTTGCTCCCAAGCAATCCGTTGGGAAAACTGGGCCAAGTCCTGGGCGAGGAGTTGGTTAATGGGAGCTTGAATGGTTGGATAATCTCGAACCAGGCGTTCAAAATCCTCGCGTTTCAAGAGCCAAATGCTGCTCTTTATCAGGGCCAAGGCGCTGGCGGGATAATGGGGAACAGCCGCCGCTGAAACAAGAGGCGTATAGCCAAAAATTTCACCCGCACTGCGATAACGCATGTGGGTTCTGCCCACGGGAGACTGGCGATAAATCTCAATGCTGCCCCACTTTAAGAAGTAGAGGCCAATGGCAGACTGCCCTTGTCGATAAATATCCGCTTCGGGTTCCACATCAAATGAGTAGAACGACTGGGCGATCGCCTGCAAGACCTCATCTGTCAACATTCCCCAAACCCGATGAAAGCTCAGCCAATCACAGCAGTCTGCAATGGCAGCTCCATCAAGTTTCTCCGATGGGTCAAGATGCTGACCTAGGGGTAAGGATTCGATAGCAGATTCCAGTTGACTCACCATCAATGACATAAGCGACCCATAGGAAACGACCAAACCAACCGATCCAGCAGCTACATTCTCCTTATGGCAGTGGGTATCGAGTTTGGATTCCCGTTGATTGCTCAATCAAGGCTGAAAAGGATTCTAGGATGTCGCCTTTTACGCAGGTCAATGCTTGGAGTTCAGAGGGACTAATCGCCCTGGGTGCATTTTCCCTGGCCTCTAAATTTCTCAGACGTGACTTAGGACGTTTGGGAAGATTGAGCTGAACTTCATCCGGCATACAGTTATTCAAGAAGCTGATATATCGAGCTTTATCATCGATAGACCAAGCCGATAGAATCATGGTTTGGAAAGCCAAATGCCCCGAGTATTCATCTGAAAAGGTACGAACATGCTCCAAGAAATGATCGATTTCAATCCCTACAGGACGATTGATTCTCTGAAATAGATCTTCAGAGACAGCATCCACTTTAATCGCAACTCGATCCGCAAGCATCAGAGCAGAGCGGACCTGACTTTGATTGAGTAAAGAGCCATTCGTCAACACAACCACTGGGCGATGAGAGATGGATTTGATCGTCGTGATAATTTCTCTCAAATTGAGGGCTAGGGTCGGTTCTCCACTGCCACTCAAGGTCACGACATCAATGGCATCCTCTGCTTGACCAGACTCGGAGTAATACTGTGCTAAGGCTTCCTGAATCAAATCAGTTGGCACAAAAATTTCTCGCTTGCGGCTGTGCCGTTCAATCACACCGAGCTGACAATAGACACAGTCAAAGGAGCAGGTGGAGCAAGTTCCAATGGGATCAATGCCAAGCGATCGCCCATAGCGCCAGGATTGAACAGGCCCATAGACTGGATTAAAAAGTTGGGTTTTAAGCATTTGGCTCCCCCCCTCCCGTGATAGTCCCAATTTAAAGCGGCTGATAGATACAGCGCTAAGCCGGGTTGGATTTTGCCGTAACGCCCTCAATCGAAAAATCAGCCATCATTTGAGATAAACGCTCAAAGAGCGTCGAAATCTTCTCTGGATTTGCATTCTCAAGGCCCATTGCGGTCAGCAAAAGGCCCAGTTCCAGGGCATCCTTGGGCTTTAGGATCACCCCTAGCGTCTTCGTTTCCGCAAGTAGACTCGCAATATGCTGATCATTTTGGACATCGAGCGCCAGGTGTATTTCAGCTTCTGGCGCTGAATTTTCCTCAGCAATCATGCCCAGTTTTGTCACTTGTTTACCCTGAACATGGACACTGGTGACATTACTCATTACGGTAATATCATGGGTTTTCCAGGAACGTGTAATAGCTTGGGTGCTCATGGGATGAAACTCCACTTTGGTTCTTGAAATTGTTGGGTTAACCAAGGGCTAGGAGCCAGATTTAGCCCTTGGCCTATCGCTTTAGCTTTGTTGTCCTTGACGACTCATTCGCCCTTGACCTTGATGCTGCCTTGAACCACGGTTAACACAACGCTCAAATGCAGCCTTATGCTTATTCTCTGACACTGAACGTAACTGAAGGATGGTGTCCCGCAGATCAGGCTCCTGAATAAATTCGAGGAAGCGATCATACATTTTGATATTGTCTACTTCTGCATTAATCGCTAGCTCACAGGCTGCGTTCAATGAATCGGGAGCAGCCGCTTTGCCTGCGAAGGAATCTTCCGGAATGGGGAGGTTATATTGCTGGAACAAGACCACCCAGCGTTGGGCATGGCGATCTTCAGCCTGCACAATGTTGACGAAAGGGCGCACCGGGCCAAATTTATCAATGACAGCCTGGTAGAAGGCTTTGGCCTGGGAGCATGTCACTTTTTTAGATGACTATGAAAGCTCGTGCTTTCAGCCCCTGATTGACAGGTATGCTCTCCAGAAAGTGACATGCTCCCTTTGGCCTGGTACTCATCCTGAATGGACTCAATCATCGCCGCTTGAGTTTTGGCATCTGGTGTAATATCAGCCTTGGCTTCCATGGCTGATATTACAGATAAAAGCAGGGCTAGGCCATAAGTTGCCCCTAATTGACGACGATGGATTTTTCGATGGCAATGACGGCGCTTTCTATTGTTCATGTTCTGTTTCACAAGTGAAGGTTTTGTTGCTGTGGTCGAGGTGCGGGGATAAAGAGCAACCCATTAATTGGTTTCAGCCAGGCTTTGCCATTCCGCAATTAGCATTGGCGGAATCTTAAGCTGCACGGAGGGTTGCTCCTGGGTCGGGAGTGTCAGTTGCCAAGGCAATTCTGCTCGAAGCTGGGCGATCGCAGGCTGGAGATCGTACTGGCCAACCTGGGGCTCTGGAATGGATGCATCTGTAAAGATCTGGCTGGAGGCATCCAGCGCGGTGACGGTCGTCCCGAGGGAGTTGGTAAAGCTGAGGGGAAGGGTGCGATCTATGCTGGCAGTGCCGGGAAAGCCCACCAGCCGGAGATAGAGGCTCTCCTCTCCATTGGCACGAATTCGCTTGAAGGCGATCGCTGCCAAGAGCGTCCCTGCTGATCCTTAAGTGTCTGCCGGGACTGGTAAACCAATTGCCCCGGTGTTTCCTCAAGCTGGCGAATGCTGGCGATCGCAGGCTGGGGCGAGAACAGCCCCAAACTCAGCAAACACGATGCAGTGATGCAACAGCCAAGCAGCGTTCGCCTCAGCTGGGATTTAAGCGTAGATGTGAATTCAGTTTTCATGACTCTTTCATCCCCTAACAATTATATCTTCTAAAAAGCCATTCCCCCAGAAAGAGATGCCCTAGAAAATATCAACTACGACTGGGTTAAAGCATCTTGTAAAGCAGCCTGCATTTCTGGCATAAATACAGAGTACATGCCCCGTAAATCGCCTTCTTTAAAGTTGTAAGCCAAGTCTTCGGGGTAGTTATTTTTGACAAACTCAGGGCGCCCTGCCCTACCCCCATGGCAGGCCAAGCAACTGGCTTCCACATCAATGCGACGGTAATATCGGGTTCCGGCTTGTTCCCCCAGGGTTTCGGCTTGCCAGAAGCCCATCAGCTCCGCATCTCGCTCAAACCGAGCCAATGCCTTGCGAGATGCGGGACCATCGGGAGCATGGGCAGGGTTGCGATACTTGTTGGAGATTTGCTTGACTTGCCAGCCGTTTTCTTGACTCAACTGTTGAGCTTTCATCCCAACGGGTTTACAGACTTTCTTCATTGTTTCAGCGGTCGGCTGCTCCGGATCGGTCTCCAAATAAGAGGCCAGTCCACTTCTCATTGAATCCAGTTCTTCAATCGATTGAACGGCTTTCGCCAAAACTCCAGAATCTGGATTCGCTTGGGCGATCGCAGGACTGCCCAACAGCAAGACCGCCGCGAGACAAACTGATAACAGACAACGAATCCATACTCTAATAATCATGATTTAACCAGAATTAAGCTAATCTGCTGAATCGGATGAAGGCTCATAGTTGTGAAGATTTGGGGTAGCCCAATCGGCACGAGAGTTCACACTGATGGCAGTTCTAGGGCAAGAAAGCTTAGGGCAAGCAAATCTAGGGCAAACAAGAAAAGGCGAGAATCAAGCTACAGTCGAGGACTGGCTCCAACGGAGGCAGGAGATGCCGCATGAGCTAAAGACTCACCTTCATAGCTCACATCTTCTAGCATCTTCAATCCAAACAATGTCCTGAGTCCAAATTTTTCGTACCAGGGCATCCCAACACCAAAACGCATTTTCATCATAAAGTATTCCTCAAAAGCGGCTTTAACCCAAACGATCCAGGGGCCCCTTAC